>JAZSLR010000100.1:0-6464 GCA_045535475.1 Acutalibacteraceae bacterium
TTGCTCGATAATAACCATTCATCCAAGGGCAATGCAAGACGTTTTATGATGGCTTCTGCAATTCCGTTTACTCTTTCGTCAATCCTTCTGTTTATCGTTCCTACGGCATCCCTTACATTCAATTTAATCTGGAGCTTTTTGCTGTTTTTGCTTTTCAATATATCGGACACATTCTTTGATGTTGCGCTGTCAACTCTTTCCGTCAGAATGACACCGAATGCAAAATCAAGAAAGAATTTCTACACTATTGCACAGCTTGCTTCAACTCTCGGTTCAATGCTTCCCGGTGGTATGGTGCCCATTATCATTGAGCTTCAGGGCAATGATTATGCAAAGGAAAAGTGGGCGTTTTTCACTGTTGCTTTAATATTCGGTGTGCTCGGTATGTTCACAATGCTTGTCCCTTGTCTTACACTCAAAGAGCGCAATATGGTTCTTCCGCCCAGAGAAACAAAAAAGAAAATTAAAATTGATTATAAGCTTATTCTTCTCAACAGACCCCTGCTTCTTCTCTGCCTGAGCCAGGTGATTGATTCAATCAGACAGGTATGCTATAACTCACTTCCTTTCTTCTATAAGCAGACCCTTAACAAATTCAGCATGAAAACTTACGTTGAAATGGCAAGCTCCGCGCTTTCATACGGCGGACTTCTTTCCGTTCCCTTTGTCGGTAAAAAGCGTTCATCAAGAGATATCGTTGTGTGGGGTTATCTCCACACGGGTATATGTTATCTTTTGCTTTTGATTTTTGGTTATAAATCCCTTTGGATTGTTGGTATTCTGATAGCACTCGGCGGTCTTCCGAATGCGGCTATGAGCGCAGCAAGAAGAATTCTTCTTGCCGACTCAACTGACTATATGGAATGGAAGAGCTACAAGAAATACGGCGTTGCACAGCGTAACGAGGGAATGGTTTTTGCTTTCAATACAATGGTTACAAGAATTGCTGCTCTCTGGAAAGAGCTTCTTGTCAATGGCGGTCTTGCACTTATCGGTTATCAGAGTGCACAGATGATTAACGGCGAAATGGTAGAGGCTGTTCAGTCGGCACAGACCTTACACGGTATTTTCCTTCTTGTTGTTATTCCCGGTATCATTGGCAACCTTCTTCCCGGTATCATTATGATGTTTGATAACTTTACAGGCAAGCGCAAAGAAAAGATTATGGCAGAGCTCGAAGTAATCAGAGCAGAAGCAAAGGCAAAATCCGCAGAACTTGAAACATTATAAAACTAATTACGAGTTTTATGACAGCGAAAACAAGATTCCTCCTTTCTGCTTCAACAAAAAAGTGAGGTTTACGAGCCTTATGAATTCAGAGTAAAATATCAGACAATCAGAGATTACGGGTGGAGTATTACTCTTGCGTTTGATTTAATGAATGAATAGTTGAAAATTAAGCACGACTTTCAGGAAAGCCGTGCTTTTTGTTGAATGTTGTCCGTTCTCTGTATCCGTTTTTATATTGAGTTTCGACAATTAATATGATAAACTGAAAACAAACAATGAGTACGGTTGGTGATTAATTATGCAATTCGGCTTTACTTCTACCTCTTTTCGTCAGATAAGAAGTCTGAAAAAAATTGTTGAAATAGCCGTCGATGCAAAAATTGACTGCATCGAGTGGGGCGGAGATATCCACGTTAAAAGTGTTGAGGATGCAAGGCGTGCAAAGGAGCTTTGCGACAAGGCAGGCATACGCATAAATTCCTATGCCAGCTATTACCGTGTAGGCTGTAAAAGCGCCGCTGAATGGAAAGAAATCTGCGAAATATCGAGCGCTATGGGTGCACGGTCGGTGCGTGTGTGGCTGGGCAGAAACGACAGCGAAAAGACCGACGAGGCAACCTATAAAGCAATCGTCGAAGATATGAGAAGTATCTGTACCGTTGCGAAGAGATACGGACTTATCGTCTGTCCCGAATGTCACGACAACACCTATAATAACAATACCGATGCTTTTCTGAAAATTCACGCTGAAGTCGGCTGCGACAATTTCAGGACATATTTCCAGTCACGCTACAAACGCCAGCAATATGACCTTGACCGCATTGAGCGTACCCTGCCGTATATTGAAACCGTGCACATTTCCTATTCCGAGCAAAGCCGTGAGCAGTTTCCGAAATTCAACCCGACCTATATTGACACTCTGCTTGACAAAATAAAGCAGTCGGGCTTTGACGGCAATATACTTCTGGAATATACATATCTCTGCGGCTATTTCGGATTCCCGTCGTGTATGATTAAAGATATGAAAAGACTTAAGAAAAAGGTGGGTGAGGTATAATGAAAATTGCACTTTTCGGCAGCAATCAGCTGCAGTTTTCCAAGGTTTATACACCCGAGGTGCTCAGAAAATTAGGCGAATACGGCGAGCTTTCGCCAAGAATCAGTCAGAGCAACATAGCGGAGTATAAGGATTTTCTCAAAGGTTGTGAAATTGCCTTCGCAACCTGGGGTATGCCGCAGTTTACAAAAGAAGAAATAGCCGAGTATATGCCCGACCTCAAGGCTGTTTTTTATTCAGCAGGCACGGTGCAGTATTTTGCACGGCCGTTTCTTGACAGCGGAATAAAGGTTTACTCTGCCTTTGCGGCAAACGCCGTACCCGTTGCGGAATACACCTTTGCACAAATTACCCTTGCGGCGAAGGGATATTTTCAGGCAGCTAAGTATTATCATATTCTGCCTGTTCGCTCGCTTGCCTTTGCCCAGTCTTCCACGGGTTGCTTCGGCTGCAAGGTCGGTCTTGTGGGTTTGGGTGCAATCGGAAAAATGGTTGCCGAAAGGCTTAAGGCACTCGATGTTGAGGTTTATGCCTGCGACCCGTTTGTTTCCGAAGAAACAGCAAAAGAACTCGGTGTTACCCTTGTTGATATGGAAACTCTTTTCAGCGAGTGTGACGTAATCAGCAACCACCTTGCCAACAAGCCCGAGCTTGAAAACGTTTTCAACTATAAGCTTTTCAAAAGGATGAAAAAGCGTTCGACATTTATCAACACGGGCAGGGGAGCACAGGTTGCGGAACATTCGCTGGCGCTTTCACTGCTTCTTCATCCGTCGAGAACCTTTGTTGCCGACGTGCTGAAAAAAGAGATGTTTCCCTATATAAATCCTCTTTTCTGGGTGCCCAATGCAATACTTACTCCCCATATCGCAGGCAGTACGGGCAAAGAGCCGCAGCGTATGGCTTATTATATGATGGAAGAAATGGAGAGCTTTCTTTCGGGCAACCCCACACGCTACGAGGTAACGCTCGAAGCTCTTGAGAGGATGGCATAAGCCTATGACGGTTTTGTATGTGTTAATTGCCATTGCCGTGTTTTTTGTGCTGTTGACTGCGGCTGAACTTGTGCATCTGCTTCGGATTAAACCGTTGCCCGATTTGCCCGACAAATCTGATACTGATAAATATTCACTTAACATCAACGGCAAAAGCTTTGAGGATTTATACCTCTTCCTCTGCGGTAAGCAGACAGAGCCTCCCTTCAGCGTGGAGGAAACATATTCCCTGCTTTTGAAGCAGGCGGAATATATGAACAAGCGCTTTGACTGTGCGGATTTCCGTGCACAGCTGCTCTTCAAGATTTATAAGGATTGTCAGAATGAACTCAATCCCGAATGTAAAGCTCTTATAAAAAATACTTTTTTGAATTTCAAGTATTCCATGGATGAGCCGGGTGACGACAGTATGTGCTACTGGTCGGAAAACCATCAGCTTCTCTTTGCTGTCAGCGAGTATCTTGCAGGGCAGGAGTGGCAGAATGAAATTTTCACAAACGACGGTAAATCAGGCGAAGAGCACCGGAAAAAAGCTCTTGAAAAAATCCGTATCTGGATGCGTCAACGCTTTGACTACGGCTTTTCCGAATACTTAAGCAACAACTATCTTGCCGAGGATATTGCGCCTATGGCAAATTTCATCGCTTATTCAAAGGACGAAAAAGCGATTGAGCAGATGAAAATAGTTATGGATATTCTGTGGCTGGATGTTGCGCTGAATTCTGTCAATAACCGCTTTGTTGCGGTAAGCTCAAGGATGTACGGCAACAACAAGGCGGCAAACTGTATTGGTAACAGCATTCAGAGTGCAATGAATATTCTCTGGGGTAGGGAAGCAGCGGAAAAACTGCTCTCTGACCCCGATATTCCTGAAGCGGAAAAGAAACTTATCCGTGCTTCTCTTGCGAAAAAGCCTAACCACATAGTCCTTTGCTTTACGGACATTATTGAAAAAGGACTTTACACTCTGCCGAAGGCTGTAAAGGATATTGCCTTGTCGGACAAAACGATTATTTCAAAAATGAGCTGCGGTCTGTCACCCGATGATATGGTGAGTGAAAACCTTGTCGGACAGAGCGATTCTCAGATTATGGCACAGACGGGTGCTGAAACCTTTACTAATCCGCAGGTTATAAAAAACACGCTTGAATACCTGAAAAAGAACAAGCTGTACACAAACAAATTTTTAAGTTATTTCAGATTTCTCAACCTTACCGTGCTTAAGTGCGTTAACTGGGAAAAATTTGCCCGTAAGCACAGCATTATGCCGCACGGAATAGCACTTGGCAGAGGCAATGTTTACACATACCGCAATGCTCACTATTCAATGTCTACGGATATTTGCAAGGATGTCGGGATATGCGGTGCGCAGGACCATGTGTGGACTGCAAATATAGCCGAAGCGCTCACGCTTTTTACAACTCACCCTGCAGGCAGCGGCAACGGTAAATACGGCGCTTCCCCCGGCTACTGGGTGGGCAACGGCAGACGCCCGATGAGCGTACAGCACGAAAACGTCAACGTAACGGTTTATAAGCTGCCGCAGAAAAAACGTTTTGGTGAAAGTGCCGTTTGCGATATAACACATGCCTATATGCCCCGTGATTTATACGATGAATTTGAGCTTGACGGCAACAAAGTTTTTGCACGCAAAAACAGCGTTTTCGTTGCTTTGATATCGGACGGGGATTTGGAGTACAAGCCTTATAACCCCGACTCGGCAAAGGGCTTGCTTAAGAGCAGAGTCTTGCCCGAGAATTTAAGCCTTGAAAACGGTTTTGACCTGTGCCGTAAGGGCGGAGAATACCATTGCTACGTTACCGAGCTTTCCGACTCGGATACAGAAACCTTTGAACAGTTCAGACAAAGAATAAAGCAAAATAGCATTTCTTTCGGCAACAGCAGTGCTCGTTACAAAACGGCGTGTGGTGAAATATCAGTGTATTATGACGGTGAATTCACCGTTAACGGAAAAGCTGCTCAAACGGTGTTTGACCGCTACGACAGTATTTTCTGCAAAGCAAAAAGAAAGGATGAAACAATCCGTATTAACACTCCGTCACACAGCCTTATGCTTGATTTCGGACAAGGGTTAAGAATTTCACGGTAAAATTTATTAAGGCGCACTTTCTTGCGGAGTGCGCCTTTTATAGTGTGCTCGACACGCATAAATTACTTGCGGTGAAAGTTTGCTACAGACTTGGCAGTAGAAACTGATAGCAAATGTTTCGCAGTCTGATGTGTGTTGCATTTTTTGGAATATTGCAGTTGAATATGGCAGTTATTGTCTTCTGAATATCTGCAGACATTTTGTCCTCAGCTTAAATTCTATATACTACACCCATATTTATCGTTCCTTTTAAGTCATAAATATTTTTCTCTCAAATATTGATTTTTGAAGAAATGCAGGAAAATTACATTCAAGATAGCTCTTGTTGTCTGGCTTTCTGTTTTCAAAATCTTCTTTCATAGGTCATACCTCAACAATAAATTAACTCGTGATTAACAGCCTCTCTTGCCCGAGCTTCAATGTTGTTCATACGGGCAACTCATTTCATTTGGCTGTCTGCTTTCAATTGTTCCGTTATGCCCTCATTGACTTTCATCTGTTCTGCCAGCCGAGAGAACATATCTGCTGCTTGTTCATCAACCTCTGCAAGATGAGTCCATAATGTGCCGTTCATAAGCATAATGTTGAACTGTACTCGTTTATGCTGCATAAGAAAATCCTTTCGTTTAAGTCCCCATATACCGATAGGCTTTCTTGATTCGGCAGGTAACGTGATGTTGGGCATTCTGTAATCGCCAACCGTTCTGTAAGTTCCGTCATTGAGTTCAAGTGATGATTTATTCATAACTGTAACTTCCTTTCAATCTGTAACAAATGTGTCGTATGTAAATTTAGCACCGAGCCGAAAACCTGAAATAAAACTATCGGCTATACTGACTGTTAAAAAATCATTATATGTGCTTGTATATGTTACGAATAAATCTTTTTCTTCACCATTTAATTTTGAAGTCAATGAATCTTCTTTTTCAGTAAGAACACTCAATTTTTTCTTCAACTCGCCTTTAAGCTCTGAACAGCATTCCTGCGGTTCAATGTTGCCATAATAAAAATCTTCAATAAAACCAGACATTTTGTAAACCTCCGTAATAGATTGATAATCCTTACAATTCAA
>JAZSLR010000055.1:0-15380 GCA_045535475.1 Acutalibacteraceae bacterium
AGCATAAGGATAAGAACAAACATAAGGGGAAGCTGAAGAACGTTAACGTAATAGTCGCTGATGTAGCTCGACATCATAGCGTAAATCATACCCTGACCTCCCGCACCGAGAGCATACATCCAACGCTCTTTATTGCCGACATATCTTTTGTTTTCCATAAAAAGTTCTCCTTTTATTTGTTTTCAGAGATTTTCTTTGCCCATTCCTCTTCGAATTTCTTTTCGATTGCCTTATAGGTTTCTTCGGGAATATCGGGGTTGCCCTTGGAATAGCTGGGAACGAGCATATCGCCTGCAACCTTTGCTACGGTGCATTCCGTATCGTTTCTCCACTTTTCTCTCTCTTCGGGGTTGCGGAGATCGGGAACATCAAGGGGAATTCCGCCCTTGAGCACCGAACGGTAAGCAAACATACCGGGCAGGAACATATCCATCGCTTCGTAGACATCAATGACATCCATATTTTCTCTGCCTCTGACGGTTTCAACTACATTGTGCATTACATACCAGTCCGAACCGCCGTGACCCGAGGGTGCGGCAAGGCGTGAGAATGCATCTCCCGTTGACCTTTCAACGGGTTCGTTTGCGTTCTGACCCTCATATTCGTCAAGGTTGACATAAAGCTTGTTTACGTGGTCGCTTTCACAGGCATCCTCGCGGGCGCATTCCATTCTGCCCTTTGAGCCGTAGATGCTGTACCATACGGAATTTCTTGAGGGGCCTACGCCGTGGATGCTCTTGAGAACGGCACCGTTTTCAAGGGTAATCATTTCGATACCCACGGGACCTGCCTTTGCACCCATTCTTTCCATTCTTGCGTTGAAGGGAAGCTCAAAGCCGGTTACCTTCACGGGCTTAAGACCGGTGATATGGATAAGCGGACCGATTGAGTGTGTGCAGTAGTAGCAGGCGTGCATTGTGTTGCGCCAATGGTCGGGGTCGCCAAAAGTAATGTTATGCCAAATGTCCTCGCAGTTGTGCATATATTCGCCTTCGCCGTATTCGAACTCGCCGAGCTCGCCGTCACGGTAAAGCTCTCTCATCTTTTTGGGAGCACCCATATAGCAGTAATTTTCTGCGTAGAAATATTTTTTGCCCGTTCTCTCAACGGCTTCGATAAGCTCGACCGCTTCCTTCATTGTCTGAACGGGAAGCACTTCGCTGAGAACGTGGAATCCCTTTTCAAGAGCCTTGACGGCAAAGGGAGCGTGCTCTGTTGCGAAATTCGCAAGAACAACAACATCCATATCGTGATTGAGGAAATCCTCATAATTGTCATAGAAGGTGATATCTCTGCCTGCGTAATCCTTCTTTGCCTTGTCGAGCAGGATATCATAGTTGTCACAAATGGCAACGGTCTTTGCGCCCTTGACGTTGTCGCAATGGTTAATCATCGTTCTGCCTCTGCCGACACCGACAACACCGATTTTGATAACGGGTGCTTTTTCGAGTCTTCTGCAGAAAGTGCAGTCCTCATAAACCATATCAACGCTGTCAACACCGAGCTCGCAGAGCATCCATTCCCAACGGCCCTTCATATCCTCTTCTTCTTCGTATTCAACGGGGATAAAGCCTTCGGAAAGATAGCTCTTGACTGCGCCCTTGCGCCACTCGTCGGTTGTCAAATAAATATATTCCGCGCCCTGAGCGGCAAGCTTTTTAACCGCAGTGTTGTTGATATATTTTCCGAGACCCTTGCCTCTGAATTCGGTCTTGATGCCGACCATATGAACCTGACCGACCTTCTCTTCGGGATGGAAGATTGCCGATACCGTGCCGATATGCTCGCCCTCATAGTCAAGGAAGAAAACATCTGTTTCAACGTTGACATCGTCAACCTCAAGAATGCTGTCGTCAAAAGCCTCTGCCGTAGCATTATCGCCGATAAGACCGTTCTTGCAGCATTCAACCCAAGCCATTTTATCGGCTTCATCTTTATAGTTTACAATTGAGTATCCCTCTGGCAGAGTCAGATCTCTGACGGGAGTACCCTTGAGCCAGTACATTTTAAGCTGGGACATAGAAATTACCTCTTTTCACTCAAAAAGGGGCTGTTAAAAACAGCCCCGTATGTTTAATTATTCGCCCTTCATTCCAAGGAGCTTTGCACTGCCGTCATACACAGCCTGGCTTACCTTGATTGAATCTGTGATAGCTGATTTGATATCGTCCTCTGTTGCACCGAGTTCAACCGAATACTTTCTGTCGATGAAGAGGTTGAGAGCCATAATATCTGCAAGTCCGTCAACGTCAATACCGCTTTCGATGCCCTTTTCAGCATATTCTTTCTTAACGCCGCCGAGACCCATTCTCATCATCCAGGGAGCAACGCTGATAATCTTTCTGTTGTCGCCCATACCTCTTGCTGCATAAACTATCTTGAGGAATTCCTTCCAGGTCTGGTTATACATACTGATGGGCCAAGCTTTTGCGCCCTTTGACTTTTCAGCTGCACCGACGATAACTTCACCGACCTGACGAACTGTAAGCATAGCTGTGCCGCCGCCCGGATACATTGTGAACGGAAGCTTATCCATCATCTTGATCTGCTCGATAAGGATAACCCAAACGGGCTTTCTGCCGGGCTGTGTGCCGAAGATGTAGGGAAGCTCAAGAACAGCAACGTCGAAGTTCTCGTCTGCAAATGAGAATGCAACTTCTTCCTGGTCAATACGGCTTCTGATGTACGGATGCTTTTCTGTGAGCTTCATATCGGGTCTTTCCTTTGCAAGGTATGCAAAGTATGAACCGAGGATAACGGCATTTTTCATACCGATTTCCTTACAGAGGGGAAGAATTCTCTTGAGAGGAGCGATGTTGTACTTATAGTATGCGTCGTAAACGGGTGCGGGGAATTCAACTCTTTCGTCGATACCTGCTGCGAAAACGAAGCAGTCATAGCCCTGCATCATTGCCTTGATTTCGTCGTCTGACTTTTCATAGACGTTGCAGAATTCAAGTTCCATTTCCTTGGGGATGGGTGCACCTTCGGGGAGAGGGGGAAGAGCAACGCTCTTTACCTGATGGCCTCTTTCGATGAAGATTCTTGCAGCTTCAGCACCGAGAAGGCCTGTTCCGCCGATCATAAAGACTTTCATTTGTTATTCCTCCTTGAATAATTTTACTACTATAATATATATTATAATCTTTGAATAGTCAAGTGCGTATCAAAATTTTATCTTTATTAAAAATTAACCGTATTGTCATAATTTTGTAATTGTACGGCAAAGGATATTGTGATATACTTGAAAAGGAAGAATTTTCTGTGAGGGGGAAAATATGAAAAACATTAAATTCAAGAAACGCAAAAGAATTCCGAAGGCTTTGATTGCGGTGCTGTCCGTTGTCATAACAGCTCTTGTTGTTGCGGCGGTCTTTGTCGGAATAAAGCTTGCGTCAAACAATAAAAAGGATAATATTCCGTCAACTTATACATTTTCATCCGAGGGATTTGAAAACATATCCGATATCAAAAGCCTCAATGAAGAAATGGCAGTTTTTACCGACTATTCGACCGGCAAAAAAGGTCTTATGACACTTTCGGGCGAAATCACGGAAAAGGCGGAGCATAATGATTTTTCCGTGATCAGCGACACCTGGCGAAACTACCGCTACATAGCCGAAAGCCCCCGCTCCGAATATCTGCTCCTTGTTGATTCGGACACAAAAACCGTTACAAGCCGTCAGTATCACGGCCTCAAATCGCCCGAGCGCATCCCCTGCTGGGAAGAGAAGGTGCGCCACCTTGCGTGGACGGACGAAAAAGGCTATGCAGGTGAGGTCAAGACAAGCGAAGTAATTCTTTCGCCCGGTCTTTATCCCGTTGCAGATTCTCTCAAAGAAGGCGCAAAATACGGCTATGTGAGCCATATTCTCAGGCTTGAAATAGCGCTTATGTATGAAAACGCAATGGATTTTTCCGACGGACTTGCGGCTGTCAAGAAAGACGGAAAATGGGGATATATCAACGAAAACGGCGTTACCGCTATCCCCTTTGAGTTTGAATCCTGCTCCGTTGCGGATGCAATGGAAAGCGACTGTGCATTCGGATTCAGAAACGGACTTGCACCCGTCTGCAAAAACGGCAGATTCGGAATTATCAACAAAAAAGGCGAAACAGTTGTTGACTTCATATTTATGTCAATTGTTCAGGGCGAAAACGGTGTTTACCTCGCTCTTAAAGACGGAAAATGGGGAAAAATAACCGTCAAAGAGGAATATCTTCCCGTTGAAACAACCGCTGCTCCCTCTTCGGATTCGCAAAACGGCGGCGAAGTTATCGCACGCGGCACATACCGCATTCAGACTGCAGGCAGCGTGCTCAATATGAGGTCCGAAGCACACGCGCAGGCAAGCGTTGTTGCAAAAATTCCCAACGGCACCGTTATCAATGTAACAAAATCCGTCCCCGGCTGGGCATATGCAAAATATAACTCATTCAGCGGCTGGGTCAGTGCAAATTTCCTTGTTTCCGCACCCGATACACCCGCAGAAACAACCGCGGCAGCGGTTTCAACAACCGTAAACGGCTGATTTTACCAAATTATTTGAAAATTTCCAAAAAACTGTTGACCGAACAAAAATTATCGGGTATACTGCATATAGTGTGGTATTTACTGCCACTATCTGCATTTGTGAGCAACAATGTCAGAGCCATCCGATAAAAGACGGAGAACGGTTTGTCTGTTCTCCGTCTTTTATCTTTATGAGGAAAATGAAATGAAAAGAAAAATTATAGCTTTTACGACGATTCTTGCCGTGATTTCGGCTTTTATTTATTGGAATAATAACAGCCTGTCAGTCAGCACCTATACCGTTTCTCCCAAAAATCTTCCCGATGGGTTTGACGGCTTCAGGATAGTACATCTGTCGGATTTGCACAATAAAAGCTTTAACGGAAGGCTGACAGAAAAAATAAAGAAGCTCAGCCCCGATATTATTGTTATCAGCGGTGATATAATCGATTTTTACCACACAAAAACGCAGATTTCGGTTGAATTCATTGAGCAAATCCGCTCTGTTGCCCCGATTTATTATGTGACGGGAAATCACGAAAGCAGGATAGCGGAATACCCTGAATTCAAGAAGAAAATCGAAAATCTCGGCGTTAATATTCTTGAAAACAAAAGTGTTTTTATTGAACGGAACGGTGAAGAAATCTGTCTTGCGGGCGTTGATGACGTCATTTTCTACGGCAGTACTCTGTTGGGCGAAAACGAGCTTACGTTTTCGCAAAAACTCGGCGAGCTTAAATCGCTTTCAAACGAAAAAACAAGCATTCTTCTTTCCCACCGACCCGAATATTTTGATTTTTATGCCGACTCGGGTTATGACCTTGTATTCAGCGGACACGCTCACGGCGGTCAGATGCGTCTGCCGTTTGTCGGAGGAGTTTTTTCACCCGGTCAGGGCTTGTTCCCCGAGTTTTACGAAGGTATACACGAAAAAGGCGAAACGAAAATGATAGTTTCAAGGGGACTCGGCAATAGCGTTTTCCCGCTCAGAATTTTTAACCGACCCGAAATAATAGTTTGTGATTTAAAGAAATAAGGAGAAAAAATGAAAACGGTAAAAAAACTCATATCCGCCGTAATCTGCATCGGAATCATCTGCGCCGCCGCAGTATTCGGCATCAATTTTTATGTTAAAAAGAGCACGGAAAAATATATTCTCACTCCCGAAAATGCGGGCAGCGGATATGACTGCATTCTCGTTCTCGGCTGCGGAGTCCGCGGCAGTACGCCGAGCCATATGCTTGAGGACAGACTTCTGCAGGGCATCGAGCTTTATGAAAACGGAGCGAGCGAAAAAATGCTGATGAGCGGCGACCACGGCAGGAAAAACTACGACGAGGTCAACGTTATGAAGGATTTCGCAACCGAAAGAGGCATTGCCTCCGAGGATGTTTTTATGGACCACGCGGGTTTCTCGACATATGAGAGTATGTACAGAGCGAAAGAAATTTTCAAGGCGGAAAGAATATTGATTGTGACCCAGGATTATCACCTTTACAGGGCAATTTTTGACGCGCGTGCACTCGGTCTTGAGGCATACGGCGTTGCATCAAATCCAAGAACCTACTCGGGTCAGCTTTACAGAGATATCCGCGAAATTCTTGCAAGGAACAAGGATTTTGTTTATTCAATCATCAAGCCCGAGCCGACCTATCTCGGCGAAGCAATCCCCGTTCAGGGAAACGGAAACCTGACTAACGGATGATATTGAAAACCCCCGTACAGTCTGTACGGGGGTTTTTTTATGCTTTTGGAAGGATTACGGTTGCCTTGAAGAGGTCGCCGTCGATTGAGATTTCAAGCTTACCCTTCTGCAATTCACAGAGATTTTTTGCAATTGAAAGTCCGAGTCCGTTGCCCTCGCTTGAGCGGGATGCATCTCCCCTGACGAAACGCTGGGTCAGCTCATCTGCCGACACATCAAGTGCCTCAGCGGAAATGTTCTTGAAAACAATCGAGCATTCTCTTTCGCCCTCGGAAACCTCAACATAGGCTCTTGTGCCGTTCATTGCATATTTTCTGATGTTGGAGAAAAGATTCTCCACAATGCGTGAGGTTTTCTGCGAATCCGCCATCGCCATAACGGGATATTCGGGCATACGGAGCAGAATTTCGATGTTTTTATTTTTGAGTTCATCCTCGTGCTCACCGACTGCCTGCGCCGCAAACTCGCAGAGATTAATCTTCACGGGATGGATTTCCATTGCGCCCGACGAAGCCTTTGAAGCCTCAACCAAATCCTCGATGAGCTTCTTCATCTTCTGCGCCTTTTCATCGAGAATACTCACATATCTGTTGGCATCCTCACCCTCTATATCGCACTTTTTGAGCAGGTCAACATAGGTTACGATTGAGGTCAGCGGGGTTTTGAGGTCGTGGGAAACATTGGTGATAAGCTCGGCTTTCATCCTCTGGTCACGCACCGCACTTTCAACCGCATTCTGCAAGCCGTCCTGCATCGAAAGGATATCCTCCGCAAAGCGGCGCATAAACGGGGGCATATATTTTGTGTCAATCGTGCGGTTAAGATTGCCGTTTTTAACATCGTTGACCGCTTCGAAGATTCGGTCGGCAGAAACAATGATAAGCAGAATGAAACCGAGAATTGCAATGTCGCCGATAATGCCGAATAATGCCATCAAAAAAGCTGTAAATTCATAATAGTCCGCCAGTGCGCCCAGGATAATATAGTATATTACCGTCGCAACCACAAACAGCGCCGCCGAAGTACAGGCTATAATTTTGAACTTCGTGCCCTGACCCTTTGAATAGTCGCAGGTGAAGATATATTGAATCTTTTCAACTGTTCTCTTTGACTTTTTCCAGAGATGCCAAAAAAGCTTTCTGACGGGTTTGAAAATAAATTTGAGTAATTTAAATACAAGCCTGATAATAAGATAACAGAGTGTGTGCTTCAGGAATGTTTTGTTGCGGATATTCCTTGCAAGGCTCATATTCAGAGCCGTCCATATCATAAAGAATCCTGCAAAGCAAACCGCGATAAGCTCGCTTGTAAGTTGAGCAAGAGAATTCATCCATGCATTAACAAAGGAAACACCCTCGAAATAATAATCGTGCGCCATTCCCGACGGGTCAAACTCACCCACCACAAGGAAAAACGCCGCGACTGCCAAAAGAGCCATAGCCGCAAGGCCCAGTGCCCAGTTGATTTCGGCGGGAACTTTATCGGTAAAGTTGATTCTTACTCCGTCTGCCGTCTTACCCGCAACCGCAATAAGATAAATGCACGCCGCACACGCAAGCAAGAATGTTATGATGGTGAGAGTGAGGAGAATTGCGGGTGAATTGATGCGGTTGCCGACAAAATCGCTGTATGCTTTTTCGGAAATCGAGAACCCGTCAATCACATCATTTTCAGGCACAGCAACATATGCCGCAACAACATCCTCGTTATAGCCGTAAAGAAAACTCTGCGTTTCGAGCTGGCTTTTTATGTAATAATCTCCGAACAACCATTCTCGCAAAAGTCCGAAAACACTGTTACTTGTTTTGGGTGCGTTGCCCTTATACAGTTTATATTTTCCGTTGCTGTAGCCCTCGGCAAATTTGTCACTGCCGAGCTTTTCAAGAATCTGTGCCTCAGTATCCGCTGCGGTTATTCCGCAGTTTGTAACGGCGACACCCGATTTATAAATTATCGCATAATTTACATTTTTGACCGAATCAATAAGGCTGTTTTTTGTGTTCCGGCTCAGACGCTCGCTTTCAAGTTCGTTGCGGCGGGCGGATTCGATAACCGCAATAGCAGCATCCTTTTCAACTTCGCCGAAACAGGTATATTCCTCAATTGAGTTCAGCACGCGGAGAGCGCTGCCGATATCATTGACATATTGAGGAACATTTCCCGAATCATAAGGATTATAGATGTTGACCGCCACACGGGTAAACGGAACCTCCTGCTGAGCTGCATCGGTCAATTGCGTTTCTTCAAACTCAACATAATCAAGCAAATAGAATTCATCCTCGTGAATGAGAGTTCCGTCATAGCGGAAACAGTAACCGACATTGTTATAATTAAGGAAATATCTGTAACGGTTCTGCGCATCTCGGTGCACCTCTATCCCCGAAGCTTCAAGCAGATTATATGCCTGAGTGACCGCAAGGACTCTTTCGTCATATTCGCGGTTAATCCTTTTGCCCACCGTAGTCTGTTCAAAGTCGCTGATAGTGTTTACCTCTGAAAACTGTGAGGAAAAATACATCTCGGTTATGAATCTGTTCATCTGATAACGGAACGACGGCGTCTCAAAATAAGTTTTGCTTGTGTCGCCCGCATAATGTGCAAAGCTTCTTATGAACATACTTCCGAAGAAGCCCGATGCAAGAAACATCACAACCGCCATAATGAGGGCGGCAATTTTTATAACTTTAATATTTTTCGATTTTGTAGCCAATGCCCCACACCACCTTTAAATATTTTGCATCCTTGGGGTTGATTTCGATTTTGTCGCGGATTCTTTTGATATGTACCGTCACGGTCTTTTTGGAGTCAAACGCAGGTTCATCCCATACAGCCTCATAAATCTGGTCGGATGAAAGAACTCTGCCGAGATTCTCCATAAGCACCTTCATAATTCCGTATTCCGTTGCGGTAAGCTTAACGGTTTCGCCGTCAAGAGTCAGCTCCTTTGCCAAAACATCCAGCGAAAGTCCCCCCGTTGTTATAACGCCTTCTTTTTTCTCCATAGAGCCGAGCGAAGTGAAGCGCCTTATCTGAGATTTCACCCTTGCCATAAGCTCCAGCGGATTGAACGGCTTTGTCACATAGTCATCCGCGCCGAACGAAAGACCCGTTATTTTGTCGGTATCCTCACTCTTTGCGGAAAGCAGAATGATGGGTATGTTGTGCATCTCGCGGAGCTTCAATGTTGCCTGAAGTCCGTCAAGACCGGGCATCATTATGTCGAGAATAACGCAGTGCACCTCGTTATTCTTAACCTGCTCAAGTGCCTGCCTGCCGTTTTCGGCACGAATCACGTTATACCCTTCGAGCTTTAAATAAATTTCAACGGAATCAAGAATCGCGATGTCATCATCGCAGACGAGTACGGTATACATCAGTTTCACCTCTGAAAATCAATTCACCCTTGGACAATTATGATTATATCGGGGCGTAATTACAAAAAGAGTAGCAAAAAAGTTACAAGTTTATTAAGATATGTACAAAATCCCCCCGACTTCTGCCGGAGGGAAATCATTCTTACTGCTTTCTAACATCGCCGCAGCAGTTCTTATATTTCTTTCCGCTGCCGCAGGGACAGGGGTCGTTGGGTCTTGCCTTTTCTTTCTTGCGCACGGGCTGTTTTTTATCCGTGCCGTCGGAAGAGCCGCTGGTTGCGGTGATTTTTGCAGTCTGCTCGCGCTTCGTTTCTTCCTGGCTCTTGATAACAACGGTCATAATCTGCCTTGCGGTATCCTCACGGATAGCTTCGGTCATACCGTCAAACATATCGGAGCCGACGTTTCTGTAGGCAACAACGGGGTCGGTCTGACCGTATGCACGCAGTCCGATACCTCTGCGGAGCTGGTCCATCGCGTCGATATGGTCCATCCACTGTCTGTCAACGTTGCGAAGAAGAATCTGCTTTTCAAGCTCACGCATAATGGGCTCGCCGTTTTCGCCGATGCCGAACTGTTCTTCACGGGCTTCATAAATCTTATGTGCCCTGTCAAGAAGCATTTCTCTTGCATCTTCCTTATCAAAGTTATCTGTGAAGTCATCGGCATTTGTGAGCCAGCCTTTGAACTTATCACGCAGGCCGTCGATATTCCAATCTTTCTTTGACATACCGTCGGAGCAGAAAAGGTCAACCGCATCGTTAATGCTGCCTTCAATCATTCTCATAATGACGGGTTTAAGCTCCTCGCCGTCAAGCACCTGATTACGCTGCTTATAGATAAGCTCTCTCTGGCGGTTCATAACGTCGTCATACTGAAGAACGCTCTTTCTGATGCCGAAGTTTCTGCCTTCAATCTTCTTCTGCGAGCTTTCGATGGTGCTTGAAATCATCTTTGCTTCAATGGGCATATCCTCGGGAGTTTTGAGGGTATTCATAATGCCCGTGATTCTGTCGCCGCCGAAAAGACGCATAAGGTCATCCTGGAGCGAGAGGAAGAAACGGCTTGCGCCGGGGTCGCCCTGACGGCCTGCACGTCCTCGGAGCTGGTTGTCGATACGTCTTGATTCGTGACGCTCCGTGCCGACAATGAAAAGACCGCCAGCTTCGCGCACTTTTTCCGCTTCGGGTGCAATTTCTTCGTCATATTTCTTTTCAAG
Source organism: Acutalibacteraceae bacterium (assembly GCA_045535475.1). Classification (GTDB taxonomy): domain Bacteria; phylum Bacillota; class Clostridia; order Oscillospirales; family Acutalibacteraceae; genus CAG-177. The sequence continues at coordinate 10,812 of JAZSLR010000055.1, forward strand.
AGCGGAATATTCGGCTCTTGCCTGAAGAATTTCTTCGTTATCCGTTTCTGCAAAACCTGTTGCTTCTGCGATGAGTTCCTCGGAATATCCCTTTCTGCGAAGCTCGGATTTTGCGAGATATTCGGCGTTACCGCCAAGCTTGATGTCGGTACCTCTACCTGCCATATTGGTCGCAATAGTTACGGCATAGGGCTTGCCTGCCTGAGCAACGATTTCGTCTTCCTTGTCGTGATGCTTTGCGTTGAGAACTTCGTGCTTGATACCCTTTCTCTTGAGAAGTGCGCTGAGAAGCTCCGATTTTTCAATCGAAACCGTACCGACAAGCACGGGCTGACCCTTGGCGTGGCATTCCTCGATGGTCTGAATGACCGCCATATACTTTGCCTGCTCTGTCTTATAGACAACGTCGGGCATATCTTTTCTTATCATCGGCTTATTGGTGGGGATTTCGATAACGTCAAGACTGTAAATCTGATTAAATTCGGTTTCCTCGGTCATAGCCGTACCGGTCATACCCGAAAGCTTTGTGTAAAGACGGAAATAATTCTGGAATGTTATTGTTGCAAGAGTCTTGCTCTCGTGCTCAACATCAACGTTTTCCTTTGCTTCGATAGCCTGATGCAGACCCTCATTATAGCGTCTGCCCATCATAATACGGCCCGTGAATTCGTCAACGATAAGTACCTGATTATCCTTGACAACATAGTCAACATCACGGCGCATAACACCGTTTGCCTTAAGTGCCTGATTGATATGATGCTGGATTGTCATATTCTCGGCATCCATAAGGTTTTCGAGGTTGAAGAAAGCCTCTGCCTTGGCAACACCGCTCTTTGTGAGAGTTGCGGTCTTTGCCTTTTCGTCAACAACATAGTCACAGCTTTCGTCAACAAGGTCGTCAACCTCCTCCTTGGAGTTGACTTCCTTGATTCTTGTGCATTTAAGGGAAAGGGCAAAGCGGTTTGCCATCTTATAAAGGTCGGTGGACTTTTCGCCTCTGCCCGAGATGATAAGCGGAGTTCTTGCTTCGTCGATGAGGATTGAGTCAACCTCGTCGACGATTGCAAAATTGTGACCTCTCTGCACCTTGTGTTCCTTATAAACAACCATATTGTCACGAAGATAGTCAAAGCCCATTTCGTTGTTTGTGCCGTAGGTGATATCTGCGGCATAGGCTTCTTTTCTCTCGTGGTTTTCCTTTTCGTGGATGATAAGACCGACGGTCAGACCCATAAAACGGTAAACCTTGCCCATCCACTCGCTGTCACGGCGTGCAAGATAATCGTTGACCGTAACAATGTGAACACCGTTGCCCGAAAGTGCGTTAAGATATGCAGGAAGGGTTGCAACGAGAGTTTTACCTTCACCTGTTCTCATTTCGGCAATTCTGCCCTGATGGAGAATGATGCCGCCGATAATCTGCACGGGGAAATGCTTAAGACCGATGACGCGCCACGATGCCTCACGGCAGGCGGCAAATGCCTCGGGAAGAATATCATCAAGTGTTTCGCCGTTTGCAAGACGCTCTTTGAATTCGGGAGTTTTTGCCTGAAGCTGTTCGTCGGTAAGCTTGGCATATTCCTCTTCAAGCTTCAGCACCTTGTCGCAAAGCGGACGCACACGCTTAACTTCTTTTTTGGAATAGTCACCGAAAATTTTGGTTAAAAGACCCATAATACACCTCTTGTTTAATTCGGAATTATTTTTTTATGTTGTAAAAATTGATTATTTATGTTAGAATTCAGTTATAATATTTTTTTAGGAGAATTATCTATGCCGAAAAGAGAAGACTACATTTCGTGGGACGAATATTTTATGGGCATCGCCCTTCTTTCATCTTACCGCAGCAAGGACCCCAGCACCCAGGTCGGTGCGTGCATAGTCAACAACAGCAATAAGATTATGTCCGTCGGCTACAACGGCTTCCCAAGAGGCTGCAACGATGACGATTTCCCCTGGGAGCGTACGGGTGAAACATACGACACAAAGTATCCCTATGTCTGCCACGCAGAGCTTAACGCAATCCTCAACAACGGCGGTTCAAGCCTTGAGGGATGCAAGATTTATGTTGCTCTTTTCCCCTGCAACGAATGTGCCAAGGCAATCATTCAGTGCGGAATAAAAGAAGTTTTTTATCTTTCCGATAAATATGCGGACACTCCGGGCACACGCGCTTCAAAGCGTATGTTTGACTCTGCGGGAGTAAAATATACTCAGCTCAAGCCTGCAAAGCAGGAGCTTGTGGTTGATTTCAGAGAAGAAAATATATAATGCGTAATTATTATCGGGCGGGATATTTCTCCCGCCTTTTTTATTTCATACTACGATGAAATCGGAGCGAAGCGACCCTTCGTTCTGCACTCTGCGTTCTGCATTCTGCACTTAAAAAGTATAAACAACCGAGCCGACCTTTGCGCCCGTGCCGTCAAGTGCGCGAACACTCATAACGCTTGAATTATCAACCCATACGAATCCCGCACTTTCGTCAAAGAGAAGGGGTTCTGCATAAACAAAAGATTCTGCCGAGCCGTCGGCTGTGCAGTAAATAAGCTTCTGCACCGAAGCACCGTTTGCATTAACCTCGCCGAGAGAAGCAAAAACAGCCTTTGTGCCGTCGGGGCTGACGGAGAATACATCTGCCGATGAAATATCAATATCCTTGAAAGTCTGTGTTGCGCCGGTCATAAGGTCGGTTATAACCAGGCTTTTTCTGTTTATGAGATATTTGCCGCACTGCATATAGTCGGCATAATAATCGCCCTCAAACTGAGTGAGAACTCTCTCTTCGCCGTTGACGAGATTCATATTGGCAAATCCCGAATCGTTTTTCTTGAGATAATGCATACCGTTTGCATCGTTGACATACCATACACCGAGGATGTCTTTGACAACGATTTTGGGTCTGTATGCATTTGAAAGCTCCATAACGTCGGCTCTTCTGCCCTTATCATTTTCATTATAATATCTTGACGAAAGGAAATACTTTGCGTTGCCGAGATTCTTGACAAAATCATCGGTAAGCAGAGTCCAATCCTGCCTGAAAGTGCCGTTGCGGTCAATCATTCTTGTGTGGTTGGAAACATAGGTTGAAGCCGAGCCGTTTGCAAGATTGAAGTTATAGATTTCGGAATAAAGCTTGTCTGCTTTATAGAAATTGTCTTTATCGAAATCGGCAAGGAGAAGGTAACCTTCACCGTAGCCTGCGGGTTTTGCGGTGAGTTTAACAAATGCATAGGAATAAACGTCAACATCCGCACTCATAGCTGCGGTAAAAACACCGTAGCCGCAAGCCTTGCCGTCTTTTTCTATGTAATTCACGGTCACGGGAATTGTTTCGTAGCTCGCCTTGAGATTGGCTTTGACCTGCTTCACTTCAAGAGCACAGGAATTCATCGCACCGTTTGCATATTCAAAGAATTTCACGCTTCCGTCAAGCGAAGCAACATAATAAATATTGTCAAAATCCGTGGGAAGATAAACCTCGCCTTCTGTACCTTTTACAGAGAGCTTTCCGCTGAGGAAATATTCGCTCTGCTCATAAGTATAAACAACGGGGTCGGGGTCTTTGTTTATCATTTCGGTATTGTCTTTTCCCGATGAAATAAAAAACACTATTCCCGATACAACCATAACAACCGCAAGCACGATTGTTGCTATCTTTAATAAATTATTTTTCATTTGAATTTCTCCTTTATGTTATCCTCCCGTGGCGGATTCGGGTCGTCGAGGACGCCGACCCCTACAGATTTATTTCCAGCTCAACCGGACAATGGTCCGAGCCGAAAATTTCGTTGTGGATTTTCGCATCCTTCATTTTCTCTTTTAATTTTTCAGAAACAACAAAATAGTCTATTCTCCATCCCGCATTCTTTGCCCTTGCGGAGAATCGGTATGACCACCAGCTGTAAACGCCTTCAAGGTCGGGATAAAAATATCTGAACGAATCAACAAATCCGCTTTCGAGCATCTCGGAAAATTTGCCTCTCTCCTCATCGGTGAAACCGGGATTCCTTTTGTTGGACTTGGGATTCTTAAGGTCGATTTCCTTGTGGGCAACATTAAGGTCGCCGCAAAAAATGACAGGCTTTTTCTCATCAAGTCTGCACACGTAATCTCTGAATGCATCCTCCCATTCCATACGGTAGTCAAGGCGCACAAGTCCGTCGCGCGCGTTAGGGACATAAACGGTTATAAAGTAGAAATCGTTGAATTCAAGAGTTATGACCCTGCCCTCGGTATCGTGCTCGGGGATTCCGAGACCGTAAGCAACCGAAATAGGCTCTTCACGGGTGAAAACAGCGGTGCCCGAATAGCCCTTTTTCTCGGCATAATTCCAGTACTGATGATATCCGTCAAGAGCAAGCTCCGCCTGACCCTCCTGCATCTTCGTTTCCTGCAGGCAGAATATATCGGCATCCAGCGCCGCAAAACTCCCGTAAAAATCTTTTGTGAGGCACGCTCTGATTCCGTTGACATTCCACGAAACAAACCTTTTGACCGCCATAACGCACAACCCTCCATTATAATTAAAAAGTATTATAACACACTTTTTCCGATATGTCACCTGTT
>JAZSLR010000113.1:0-5427 GCA_045535475.1 Acutalibacteraceae bacterium
TTCGGAAATTAACAGAATCTGTCAAAAAAACCATAGCGAAAAATTTTTTGCATTTTAAATCTGTCATAACTAAGGCAAATTAACAGAAAAGGAGCAGATTTATGCCCGATAATTACAATTCAGAAAACGTTTTCGGAATAGGAAACGAAAAAAATCCCAAAAATCACTCTGTAAGGAGTGATGAAGCAGTGAATGATTTGATGAAAACATTCAGAAACGCTGATATTTTAACCTGCAATGCCGACGAGCTTGTTGATTTGAGAAGTGTTGAAACAAACAGAAAAAAGCCTCTCAGCCGCCGTGCAGACGATTTTATTGCGCAGGTCGGCAATCCCTATCTTTTCAGGGTCGACGACATCGTTGTTAAAGTTGAATTCGGCGACGGAAAAGATTTTTCCGAGATTCTTACAGATGTTATTCTTGCCGGATAAAATTACAGATTGCAATTCACACCGCAGCGCGGTATAATCGGATTGTATGATAACCGTGCTGCCTTGATTTAAAACAAAGGTGGCTATATTATGTATGTGAAAAACGCGGAAAAAGAGCGGCTTCCGGGGAATTTCAATCTCTGGAAAGCCGGCGTATATGTACGTCTTTCGAAAGAAGACAAAAGGAAAACCGAGAGCGATTCAATTGTTGCTCAGAAAGAGATTGTTAAAGAATATTTAAAACTTCATACTGAAATTGATTTGGTTGATTTTTATGTTGATGACGGCTTTACGGGCACTGATTTTGACAGACCCGGATTTCAGCGGCTGAAAGAAGATGTCGCATCGGGCAAGGTCAACTGTGTTATTGTAAAAGATCTTTCGCGATTTGCCAGAAACGCTGCGGGTTCGGGTAACTACATTGATGATTTTTTTGTTCGACACAGAGTAAGATTTATTTCAATAAACAACTGCGTTGATACTACGTCAGATGATATGAATGCGGCAACCCGGTGCATCACATTGGGTGTTACAAACGTGCTTAATGAAAGCGTTTCGGCAACAACATCCGTCAACGTAAAGGGTACGCTGAATGTAAGACGTGCAAAGGGCGATTTTATCGGTTCTTTTGCAACATACGGATACCTGAAAAATCCCGAAGACCATCACAAACTTATTGTTGATGAAGAAGCTGCGGATGTAGTAAGAATGATATTCAAAAAATACGTTTCAGGAGTAACAATCCTTGGAATTACAAGGGAACTCAACGCACTCGGTATACCGAATCCGTCAGCTTATAAGAAGTTGAAAGGCTTTAATTATAAGCATCCGTCAAAAAAAACACACGACAGTCTGTGGCCCGAAAGCTCGGTGCGAAGAATCCTGAAAAATGAGATGTATATCGGAAATATGGTTCAGGGAAAAAACAAGAAGCTGAGCTATAAAATCAAGCAATGCGTTGCCGTGCCGAAAGAAGAATGGTATATTGTTGAAGGAACTCACGAGGCGATAATCGATAAATCCACCTTTGAAAAGGCGCAGGCATTGTTTAACCGCAACATAAGAGAATCGCCTGGCGAGAAGCGGGCGGAGCTTTTTGCGGGTGTTGTGAAATGCGCCGACTGTCTGGGCGGAATGGCGAAGAAGTCCAACAAGCAGAACGGCAAAGAATATCATTATTACCGTTGTTCAACCGTAAGAATAAGCAAGGATTCCTGCACTCTCCACACCATCCGCATCGATAAACTCGAGAAAGCAGTGCTTGTTTTTCTCCAGAAAATGGTTGAAGTTGCGACGGAATATGATGAAATCATAAAGACCATAAACGGCAGTGCAAAAAGAAAAACCGAGTCCGAGATTATTGAAAAAGCTCTTGAAAAGCACAGTAACGACAGAGCGTTTGTTGAAAGTATGATAAACGACCTTTATCCCGATTGGAAGAGGGGAGATATCACAAAAGAGGAATATCAGAATCTGAAAAAAGAATTTCAGATAAAAATCAAGAAGATTGATGAAGAAAGTGCAATTCTGAAAGCAAAGCTTGAAGAACGTGAAAACGGTATGGAGAACAACTCGTTCATTGAAAGTTTCAAGAAACTTGGCAACATTGAAAAGCTGACAAGACCGCTTGTTCTGGAGCTTATCGATGAAATTCTAATTCACGAAGGTGAAAGAATAACAATCAGGCTCAAATGCAAAGATGCATTTGAGCAGGCTGTTGAGTATATTGAAATGAATAAAGATATTGTCAAAACGGCATAAGAAACGCGTGCGGATTACACCGCACGCGTTTAATGTTTTCGTGGGAATTTACAATACATTCTGTAGCAAAAAACGAAAAAAATTGCTTGCTCCTATTGATTTTAAATTAGTAATTTGTTACAATATATCGATTATAATATTTTAATATATTTTATTTTTCTTATAAAGAACATAAGTTTCCGGGAGGTTTATTTATGAAGATTGCAAAAAAAGTTTTGGCTTTTGTGCTTTGCTCGGCAATGCTTGCAACAACCATGCTCAACGAAGGCTCGGTTTCGCTTCTGCAATCAATCAAAGCATCGGCTATCGCGGGTCATGAACAGAATTATAATGACGCCAGAGTTGAACTTGATTTCAATAAGGACTGGAAATTTGCTTTCGGCGAAGATTCGGCATCCTACCTGAAAGGTTTTGACGATTCCGGTTGGGAGAATGTTGATTTGCCTCACGATTTCAGTATGGAACAGGGTTTCTCCGAAACAGGCACCGAAGCTGAAAGCGGAAACATTCCCGGCGGTACAGGCTGGTACAGAAAATGGTTCAATCTTTATGAATACTACACAGGCGACCGTATCTTCCTTAACTTCGACGGTGCTTATCAGCACACTTATGTTTATGTAAACGGTCAGTATGTAGGTGAAAACCATTACGGCTACAACAGTTTTTCTTTTGAAATATCGGAGTATCTTATCTGCTCAAACACGTCGCTCAATCTTATTGCCGTCAAGGTTGTGAATGATATTCCGTCAAGCCGATGGTATTCGGGTTCGGGTATCAACAGAGATGTTACACTTACCATTACAGATCCCGTGTATATTTCTCTTTACGGCCCCCAGGTAACAACTCCCGACATTGCAAACGGTGACGGTACTGCAAGTGCAAACATAACGATGCATAACAGCACGGCAATCACCAAAAAGGTTACCGTTGAAGCTACAATTCTCGACAGCAACCACAATCCTGTAAGCGAAACCGTGGTATCCGATCTTATTACTGTTCCTGCAGAAACAGAAAAGTCGGTTGTTCTTGAACCGAAAGTCAATTCTCCGAAGCTCTGGAGTCCGGACAGTCCCAATCTCTATAAGCTCAAGACTGTTATAAAAAATGAAGCAGGCGAGCTTCTTGATGAGTATCACACCACATTCGGCTACCGTTATATCGACTGGGATGCAGACACGGGATTTTCAATCAACGGTGAATTGACGAAGCTCAAGGGTGTCAGCCTTCACCACGACCAGGGTGCACTCGGTGCTGTTCAGGAATATGAGGCGATTTACCGTCAGCTTTCTATCCTCAAGGATATGGGCTGTAATGCAATCCGTACAACTCATAACACCGCATCGAGAGTTCTTATTGAAATCTGTAACGAACTCGGATTATTCGTTATGGAAGAATTCTTTGACGGATGGGATGCTTCCAAAAACTATAATGACCACGATTTCAGCGAATATTTCAATCAGACCATAAATTCAAATAATAGCCTTATCGGTGCAAACGGTCAGAAATGGTTTGAGTTTGTTGTTGAACAAACCGTTCTCCGTGACAGACACGACCCTTGTATTATTGCATGGGATATCGGTAACGAGCTTTGTAATATTACAGAAGGCGGCTCAACAGCAAATTATCAGGCAATAGTTGAATCCATTCTTGAAATTACCGATGAACTCGACCCTTCAAGAGTTGTGCTTCACGGCAACAACAACAGCACAAACGCCACTTTGGCCATGATTGACGGATATATGGATGTTATCGGTGCCAACTATAATCCTTATCTTTGGAATGAAGTCATGAACAATCCCGATGATCCGAGATCCTCAAAGCCTTTTGTTGCAACGGAATCTGCTTCGGCAATCAGCACCCGAGGCGTTTACACCACTATGACAGATAACGATGATTATCAGTGTACGTCGTATGATACATATGCAGTCAGCTGGGGCAACGAAGCAGCAGAAGCCTGGTATTATGTTGCGACAAATGACTGGTTCTCAGGCGAATTTGTCTGGACGGGATTTGACTATATCGGTGAGCCTACTCCCTGGGACGGTATGGTTTACACAAAGCCCGACGGACTGACCCCCAACTCATCATATTTCGGTATCGTTGATACCGCAGGATTTGCAAAGGATTCCTATTACCTCTACAGAAGCTGGTGGAATGAAGATAGCACAACTCTTCACCTCGTTCCCGGTTCATGGAATTCGGAAAATCTTCTTCTCAATAACGGATATGTGAATGTTGCGGTTTACAGTAATGCAAAGAAAATCGAACTTCTTCTCAACGGCAATGTTATCGCAACCGCAACTTCAACCGTCAACACAACTCCTGCAGGTTATACATACAAAACCTGGACTGAAAGTATAACCGATTCTGCAAATTGTTCTGTCGGCAGTTTCTATACAGGCTACGGAGAAGATTTCTATCCTCAGTTCAATGTTAAATACGCAGCAGGCGAACTTTCCGTAAAAGCTTATGACGAAAACGGCACAGAAATCACAGATACAGTCGGTTCAACAAAGTCCGTTTCAGGCACTGCAACACAGATTGCCGTAAACACGTGGCAGAATAAAGATACTTTTGTTGCGGACGGTTCAGATTATATCTATGTTGAGTTTGAAGCGCAGGATGCCGACGGCAACTTCATGAATGACTATAACGGCACCATAAAATTTGATGTTGACGACGAGTCTGACAGATATGCAAAAATCATCGGTGTTGATAACGGCAACCCCGCCACAACCGAAAAGTTCCAGCAGGATTCTGTGCTTGCTTCCGATGCTGAGGCTGAAATACAGATGTTCAACGGCAGGGCACTTGTTATCCTCAAAACAACGGAAGAAGAAGGCACAATCAATTTTACCGCTGTTGCAAATGACGTCACATCGGAAATTATTGTTCCCGGTGTTACCGTAACATCCGTAAGTGAAACAGGCATTGATCTTACCGATGAATTTGAAGAAGTTGTTACTCAGAACGGCGACGAATACGAAGTTACTCTTTTTGATGAATACGAAATGGTTAAGCACCATATCAATGAGCTTGAACCACCGAAAGCAGAAGAAGGCGGTTCTGGTTCGGAAGATTCGGGTTCAGGCGAATCTGTAGTTTCTGATAAGTATCACATTTATATTCCTGATTCAAACGCATCTCAATATATACCTGACGGCGAATATGTAATCAACAGCAACAGTGTTCTGATGTCTGGTAAAATATATGACGGTTGGGCAGTTGATACGGA
>JAZSLR010000015.1:0-4580 GCA_045535475.1 Acutalibacteraceae bacterium
CCCTCTTGATTTGCTTTCAACCGTTGCGGCGATATTTTATATGCTCGCGGTGTTTCAGAAAAAAGAACAGAACATCAGGCTTATGCTTCTTGTGAATCTGTCACTGTGGACGGTTTATCATGGCATACTCGGCTCAACCGCCGTTTTTGCGCAGATTGCAGGCATTATTTCATCCCTCATAGCACTTTACAGATACAGAAATACCGATAAAAACAAAGGAGAAATAAAATGAACGGAATAAGCAGCTTTTTTCTTGCAATTCTTATTGCATACGGAAGCTTTGTTTCTCTTCTGGCAAACCCAAAAGCACCCGAAGATACGGGAGATTTCTCTCCTGTTGTCAGATTTATCGTAACGAGCGATTCTCATATCACCACAATCGGTGACATTCAGAGCTTCAGACTTCAGCGCATGGTTAAGCTAGGATACGATATTGCCGAAAAAGACGAAGAATATAACAAACTCGATGCGGTGCTTATCGCAGGCGACGTTACGGATATGGGAACAAAAATTGCCTTCGGAAGCATAAAGGCGGCAACAAAGCCGGTTATCAAAGAGGGCACACAGTTTCTTGCAACGGTTTCAACCTCTCACGATGACCGTAATCTGGGAAAAGAATCTCTTGAGCTTTACGAAGAGATTATGGGACAGGAAACGGATTTTCACCGTGTCATAAACGGCTTCCATTTTATCGGAGTTTCCGCCTCAAAAATTGAGGGCGAGCATTACAGCGAGTATCAGAAGGAATGGCTTGTTGAACAGATTGATCTTGCAGTTGCCGATGACCCTTCAAAGCCCGTTTTTGTTATTCAGCATGAGCATATTTCAAATACCGTTTACGGAAGCTCCGATTTTGAAGGCTGGGGAATGCCTGATTTTGCGGAAATTCTGAAGAAATATCCTCAGGTTATTGATTTTTCGGGTCATTCGCATTATCCCATTAATGATGCAAGGTCAATCTGGCAGGGCGAATATACCGCTCTCGGTACGGGCGGACTTTATTATACCGAGCTGACTGTTGATGACGTTAAAACTGTCCATCCGAAAAACTACAGAACCGTATCAACGTTCTGGGTTGTGGAAATTGATGCCGAAAACCGTATAAGACTCAGAGCTGTTGACCTTCTGTCAAAGGAATATCTTTGCGAATATATCCTTGAAAGTCCTTTTGAACGCAAATATACACCCGAACAGCAGAAAAAGCGTTCATCGCCTCCCACTTTTTACGGTGATGCATCGGTAAAACTGATAGGTAAAACAGTTCACTTTGATTCTGCTCAGTCAACAGACGGTATGCCGATATTCATTTACAGAGCATACACCGTTGATACCGAGGGCAACAGAGCTCCGGCTGGCAAAACCGTTCCCAAGTATTACAGATACAATGTTCCTGCAACAGTAAAAATCGATCTGGAGAACCTGCCCGAAGAGAATTACACACTTGAAATAGTTGCTGAAAACTGCTACGGAATGCAATCGGAACCTCTTAAAGCACAGTTTTAAGATATAAGGAGAATCTGGAAATGAAAAGAATATTGAAAAGAGTGACAGCTTTTATGATTTGTGCATCAATGCTCGCTTCAGCGTGTGCAGTCGGTGTTTCTGCGGCAACCGAAACGGATTGCGGCGGTAAATGTGAGCATTCACCCGTTATCGTTCTTCCGGGTATCAATCACTCGCCTACATATCTTTACGATGAAAACGATGAGCCCGTTATGTATAACGGTAATCACATCGGAAGCACCTTGCTTATTCTCAACGAGGCTGCTCTTTCGACAAATGCTATTGTAAAAGCAGTTGCAAGCGTTCTTGCAACGATTGTTTTTCAGACTAATGCAGGTCTTGACAAGGTTGCTTACAATCTTGTTTCGGATATTTTCAAATATCAGAGATGCGATGCGAACGGCGACCACGTTGAAAACCTCAAAACGCAAAGATGGAATTATTCACTTGAGCATATGAGTGAGGAAGACCTTGATTGGACCTACAGAATGGTTCCCATGCAGTCCTTAGTCAATGAAATCGGTGAAGAACATGTGTATTTCTTTACCTTTAACCTTGTCGGTGACCCGATGGATTCAGCAGATGACCTTGCGGAATATATCGAAATGGTAAAGGAACAGACGGGGCACGATAAGGTCTCGCTTCTTCCCGTCAGCCTGGGAGGCACAATTCTGACCGCATATCTTGATAAATACGGTCACAGTGAGCTTGACCAGATTGTTAACGCTGTTGCCTGCCTTGACGGCACCGATATTGTTGCGGATTTCTTTGCAAGAGAATGGCGACTTGACGATGAATATCTCTATCACGAATTCATAAAGCAGATATTTATTGAAAACGAAGGTGGTCCTACTCTCGGATATCTTATCAATTCACTTCTTCATATTATTCCCCGTTCAGGTGTTGATGCTCTTCTTTCGGGCGCAATCAGCGGTATTCTCGATACCCTTATGCTTAATTGTCCTCAGTTCTGGGCAATGCTTCCGTCATACAGGTACGATGCTCTTGCAGAGAGGTATCTCGGCGATAAGCCTGCTCTTAAGGCAAGAACAGACCGTTTCCAGACAGCAAGACTCAATCTTAAAGGAAATATTCTCAAGGCGGTTGAAGACGGTGTACGCGTTAATTCAATCGCAGGCTCAAATCTTGATCTCGGCGAAGAAATGTATACATATTTCAACATTGTTGCTTCAGCAGAGAAGGTAAATTCCGACGGTATTGTAAATCTCACATCAACAACTCTGGGTGCAACCGGTGCGGCAGGCGAGCAGACGCTTGACGACGTTGATTACGAAAGCAACACTTACTGCACCAATCCCGACCATAATCACGTTTCGCCTGACAATATGGTTGACACTTCAACTGCAATTCTTCCCGAAAACACATGGATTTTCCTTAACCAGCACCATGAGGTAGGCTATAACGATGTTGTTCTCAATCTTGCAAAGGCAATTTTTCTGGGAGAGGTAACGGATGTCAATGAAAATCCCGAAATGTATCCCCAATATAACGGCCCTTGTTATACGCAGAGTATCCGCCGATGGAAGCTTCCGGACGCAAAGAGAGTTGACCAAACCGGACTCAGCGAGGAAGATAAGGCAGAGCTTAATGCGGCAATAGCTGAGGGTGAAGCTGTACTTAAACTGACTGTTGCCGATCAACCGAGAGTTGAAGCCGCAGAAAAAAGACTTATTGCCGTTCTCCATAAGGTGGGTGCAGAAGGCTACGAAAACATTGAACCGGAAAAAGAATCAAAGCTTGACCTGATTCTTGAGGATATTACGTACGCAATGAGCAAAGGCTCACTTTTCCTTTTTGGCGGCGGCAGCCTCGTTGACAGGATTCTTTCTCCCGTAAGAAAGCTTATCGATTTGATATCAGGCAATTAAAACAAAAAGTCAAATGAAATAAAATTTTTACACAAAGCAGGCGGCGTTCCGGTGTTGCCTGCTTTTTATTTCGGGCTATTGACAACAACGCGGAAATGAAATGGTTATATAACAAAAAGATATGATTTGCAGATAAATTTGCTTATTCAAAACTTTCAAATAAATCAAAAAATTAACATTAATAAACCCCGAATCAATTGCAACAATATTTGTTCGAGTTCAAACATATCTACACCTCAAAAATCAAAGCTTCCTCGCTTTAATTACGATTGACAGCGGAAAATGCTTTGCTTTGAAATCGGCATAGTAACCCGAACTGAAGTCTGCTGATTTTTCAAGAACGGTATCGCTTGTTTCTTCAATCACTCTTTCAACAGCAAAGCCTGCGTCTGCAAGGTTGTTTATGTATGTTGAAAGCTTACGGTTTTGCAGAGTTAAAGGATTACCGTATTTTTCGAAAGTGTAATATCATCACTCAAATGCAGATTATTGATATCTGCATTCGGGTGATTTTTTTGTTCCGTCAGACCTAGCAGATAATCGGTTGAAACACCGTAGAAATTTGCAAGTGTGACAAGATTGAACGGACTCATATCCTTGTATTCTTCGGTTTCGTATTTGCCAAGTGCAGATTTAGAAATGCCCGTTTTCTCGGCAAGCTGTTCAAGAGTCAGCTTTTGTTCTGTTCTCAGATCCTTCAGTCGTTCTTGTATTGTTAATTTTAAGTACATATCATCACTCCTTTAATTTAATGTATTTGCTGTCCGTTTTGTGGTACTTTGTGTCGATTTTTCGGTAAATTTACAATTATTGAACGAAAAAACTGCCCTCACAAGGAGAGCAGTTGAATGTTTGATTTTTATTCATTTATAGTTTGTTGTTTTTCTTTCAGCATTTTATTGAGTTTTTTTGTATTTCTCTTTATTACGGAATAAATAACTGCCCAGATTGCCAGATAGCCCACAACAAAAATACCCGAAAAAACGAGAACGGGGATCCAACCCCAATCAAGCCAGTCGTTGAGAAGATAAGTGGCCAAATAGCTGACATATAGGACTGCGCCGTGAATCAGAATTGCAATCATCAGAGGCAACCGTTCAATTTGATAGACAGCATTCATACCACCTGCAACAAAAGCAAGGAGAGTTATTGAAAATATGCCGATGCAGACCTGAGTTACACTCAGTG
>JAZSLR010000142.1:0-48989 GCA_045535475.1 Acutalibacteraceae bacterium
GGAAGTCGGTGGATAACGTGAGTGCCGAAAACGATGTCAACAAACGGATAGCTTTTTCTGATTTTCCGAGCTACCCTCTCCTGCTGCATCATACATCCGCAGAGAAGAATTTTCACTTCTCTGTTTGCGGTTTTCATCTGCTTGAGTGCACCGACATTGCCGAACACTCTGTCCTCTGCGTGCTCACGGATTGCGCAGGTGTTATAAAGCACGAGGTCGGCGCCGTCAAGCTCATCGGTCATAACATAACCCATTTGCTCAAGCATACCCTTGAGCCTTTCACCGTCGGACACATTGCCCTGACAGCCGTAGGTGTGAACAAAAGCTTTCGGAGACTTTTCAAACTTCTGTTCAATTATGCTTCTGACAAGCTGAATATATTCTTTTTGCCTTGCAACTTCCTCTTGGGGAACGGCAACTGTTTTTTTATCGGAATTAAACGCCAAGCGTACTCCTCCATATTATTATAAAATAATTATTTTATATTATATAATAAAGAATCGGATTATTCAAGCATAATTTGAATAATCCGACACATTTTTTGAAATATTTTTAATTTATTAATAATTATTCATCAAAAAGGCTTTCCGCAAGCTCAAAATTCGCATTTCTGCACTTGATTTCTTCTTCTTCATCGACGACATACCAATCATTTTCGGTTTCACGGATAATACTTCCCTCGGTATAACTGCCGATAATATGGTCTGTTGAAAGAAGAAGAATTTCTTCATCATCGCCTATGCAGACGGCAACCTCTTCTTCAATTCTGTCTATGCTGTAAAACACAATTATCACCTCATTGGTTTTCGAGTTTTATATCAAGGTCAACTTCGTTACTTGAAATTGTAATATTTCCGATTGACCCCGCCTTGTAAACTTTATCCGCGAATTTTTCAAAAGCGGACACATCCGAAATGCCGGCACAATCTGCAACAACGCAAAATTGCGGTGAAACGGTTCCCAAAAAATTATCACTCAGTATGCGATCGCTTGCAATCCATAATACATCCGCATCTGGAAGTAAACTTGATTCAATAAAATCAATTTCTTTGTTTTCATCAGATGAATTCCAGAAGAGAAATGAATTTTTACCAAACCAGAACTTTAAAGAAAGAGATTCACATTCAACAACATTAAAAAACGATTCACAAAGAGGAAAAGTCTGTCCGTCATTTGCTTTAACATTCAGCAAACTGTTAGTAAATGCCAAATTATCTATTTCATCGCATAAAGAATTATATTTTTCGTCCGAAGGCAAAATAATGCGAAACACATCAACAGTATTCAAAACATCGTCAAGAACATCAATATAGTTTTCTTCAATATCGGGAATGAAAATATAATCTATCTTTTTGATGTTGTTTGAGGCAATAAAAGACATCAATTCCTCGCTATGTTCTTTTGTTCCCAAATCAATTAAAGCTGTTTCTCCTTCACATTCAATATAAACAGAATCACCGTATTTCATATCAGGGAAACTGACTGTGCAATCAATATCATTCAGTTTATATTTCAAATCGTCAACTTTGGGGCTGCTAAGAACAAATTTTATTCCAAGAACCAAAAGACAAACGCCTAAAACAGATCCCTCAATAATCAATCTGCGTTTTAAACGTTTTTGATATTCTCTCCGCATTTCTTCCGCAACCATATGGGGAGGCTTGCTCGGCAGTCTTTTCACTCAAAACACCTCTCGAAAGAAATTCGTTATTGGTTTTCGTAACTTACACTGAGATTAACTCCGTCGCTTGTAACAACGATATCTCCGCACAAATCGTTGCGGTAAACATCATCGGCATATTTCATAAGACGCTCTACTATGTTTTCGTGGGGATGTCCGTAATCATTGTCTGCACCGACCTGGATAACGCAGATTTCGGGCGTTACCGCATCAAGAAAATCGGTGCACGAGGATGTGCCCGAGCCGTGGTGACCAACCTTAAGCACATCGCAGTCAAGATCTGCACCCGTTGCGATGATTTCTCTTTCTTCTTCCTTTTCGGCATCTCCCGTGAAAAGGAAAGTGTTTTCGCCGTATGTAAGCTTAACCATAACCGACATATTGTTGATATCCTCGGCATCATCCGTTACTGGACCGAGAATTTCAAAAGAAGCACTGCCGAGAGTATATGTTGCGCCGACCTTTGAAGCAATAACCTTTGCTCCCGAATTCTGAACGGATTTCAGGAATGCGGTGTAAGTGCTGTTGGTCGGAGTCTGTTCCTTTGTAAGCCTCGGCATAATAAGATTATCCGTACCGATTTCGTCAAGCACCTCGGGAAGTCCGCCGATATGGTCTGAATGCTGATGGGATGCGACAATATAATCAAGCTTTTCGATTCCGTGCGTACGCAGATAATTGAGCACATCAATCTCGTGGCCGTTTTCGCCCGCATCAATAAGCATTGTTTCGCCGTCACAGATTATAAGCGAGCTGTCGCCCTGACCGACATCGATATAATGCACTTCGAAAGCAGCACTGCCGTTCTGCTCCTGCGTTATATAAGTTTCGGGATATTCCCCGAAAATCTTATCTGAATAACGTGAAAATACGCTTACTGCCGCAATAATGATAATCGCAATAAGATAAAGAATTTTTTTATTTTTTCCGAGTTTGTTTTTTGCCGCCATTTTTTCCGCCCCTTTCAGAATTTTTAGGATTTACAGTTCTTTTACCGCCCGATGAAACAGGCTTTTTTGACGGAGCTACAAGACATTTATCGCCGTAACCGATAAGGTCGTGCCTGCCTGCTCTTTTCAACGCTTCACGCACAAGGTCTGCATTCTTCGGATTGAAATACTGAAGAAGTGCCCTTTGCATAGCTTTTTCGTGAGGGTCTTTTGCAACATAGACCTCCTGCATCGTGTAAGGGTCAAGACACGTATAGAACATACAGGTTGAAACCGTGCCCGGTGTCGGATAAAAATCCTGAACCTGCTCGGGTCGGATTCCGATTTTTTTGAGGAACAAAGCAAGCTCAACCGCATCCTTCATAGTACTTCCCGGATGTGATGACATAAGATAAGGCACAAGATACTGCTCCTTGCCTTCTTTTTTGCTGTATTTGAAATATCGCTTTGAAAATTCAACATAAGCTTCAATATGAGGCTTGCCCATTTTATCAAGCACCGCCGCCGAGCAATGCTCGGGTGCAACCTTAAGCTGTCCGCTGACGTGATGCGCAACAAGTTCTCTGAAAAACGCATCATTTTTATCCGCAAGCATATAGTCATATCTTATTCCCGAGCGAATAAACACCTTCTTCACCTTCGGAAGACCACGCACGGTTCTTAATATATCAAGATATTCCTCGTGATTTGATTTAAGGTTGGGGCAAATCGTCGGTGCAAGGCACTTCTTGCCCTTGCAAAGCCCCCTCTTTTCCTGACCGTCGCAGGAAGGACGGCGGAAATTAGCGGTAGGTCCGCCGATATCGTGAATGTAACCCTTGAAATCGGGTAACGATGTCAGAATTTTTGCTTCATTGACAATGGATTCTTTACTTCTTGCAGTTATATATCTGCCTTGGTGAAATGCGAGCGAGCAGAAGTTGCATCCGCCAAAACAGCCTCTGTTATGGGCGATTGAGAAACGTACCTCCTCAATTCCCGGCACACCGCCTTCGGACTCATACATCGGATGATAAGTCCTCATAAAAGGCAGTGAATAAACCTCGTCAAGCTCTTCCTGCGAAAGAGGAATTGCAGGCTGATTCTGCACAAGCATACGGCTGCCGTGCCTTTGTCTTACGGCTCTGCCTCTGAAAAAATCCTGCTCGTCCTGCTGAATTCTGCACGAAACCGCATACTCTTTTTTGGAATTACAGACATTCTCAAAAGACGGACATTCCGTGCCGTAATAAGGAGTTTCACGCACATCAACACTGTAGCAAGTACCTCTTATATCACGGATATCGGAGATATTTTCGCCCGCATCAAGTCTCTGCGCAATCTCAACCATTGAACGCTCGCCCATACCGAATGAAAGCAAATCCGCCTGGGCATCCAGAAGAATCGAACGTCTGATTTTATCGTCCCAATAATCATAGTGGGCAAAGCGGCGCAGCGATGCTTCAAGTCCGCCGATAATAATCGGAACATCGCCGTAAATCTCTCGTATTTTATTGCAATAAACGATAACCGCTCTGTCGGGTCTTAAGCCGAATTTACCGCCGGGACTGTAATAATCGGAGCTGCGTTTTTTCTTTGCGGCGGTATAATGAGCAACCATCGAATCAATGTTGCCGCTGCTGACAAGGAAGCCGAGTCTCGGTCTGCCGAAACGCTCAAAATCCTTGTTGCTGCGCCAATCGGGCTGTGCAAGAAACGCAACCTTAAAGCCCGCATTTTCAAGCACTCTCGTGATTATAGCCGCACCGAAAGCGGGATGGTCAACATAAGCATCGCCGCTGACATAAACGAAGTCAGCCTGCTCCCATCCCCTTGCGGTCATATCTTCTTTTGTAACGGGTAAAAATCCGTTCATATTAATCAAAATCATCCTCCGCGCCTGCGAAATCGTCATCATCCGCAAAAACGTCGTCAATATTCGGTGCTTCGCCCGCACCGTCGGCAAGAGCCTGCATTTCGTACCACTGCTGTTTTGTAATCAGAACAGCTCTCGGTTTTGCGCCTTCGGAAGGACCGACAATGCCCTTCTCTTCAAGCTGATCCATAACTCTTGATGCTCTTGCGTAACCGAGCTTGAGCTTTTTCTGGAGCATTGTTGTTGAAGCACCGCCTGCATTAACAACAACCTCAATCGCATCATTAAGCATAGGATCCCAATCGCTGTCATCCTCATCGGATGTATCCTTCTTCTTTGCGCTTTCGGATGCCGCCGCTTTGGCTTCAATTTCGTGCATTGTTTCTTCGTTATATGTTGTCTGTGCCTGAGATTTGATGTGATTAACAACGCTCTCAACTTCCGCATCGGAAATAAAGCAACCCTGAACACGGGTAGGCTTCGATGAGCCGACGGGATTAAACAGCATATCACCGTTACCGAGAAGCTTTTCGGCACCTACGGCATCAAGAATCGTTCTCGAGTCAACCTGAGATGAAACCGAAAGAGCGATTCGGCTGGGAATATTAGCTTTGATAATACCGGTAATAACGTCAACGGAGGGACGCTGAGTTGCGATAACAAGGTGGATACCTGCCGCACGCGCCATCTGTGCAAGACGCTGAATGGAGTCTTCAACCTCCTTGGGCGATACCATCATAAGGTCGGAAAGCTCGTCGATGAATATAACAATCTGATGCATTTTAACAAGGTCATCCCTTGTTTCGCAAAGCTTATTGAATCCCTTGATATCTCTTACGCTGTTTTCGGAGAACTGCTTGTATCTCTTTTCCATTTCGCTGACTGCCCATCCGAGCGCACCTGCCGCTTTTCTGGGATTTGAAACAACGGGAACTTCAAGATGCGCAATGCCGTTATAAACGGTAAATTCAACCATCTTCGGGTCAATCATAAGAAGCTTGACTTCATCGGGCTTTGCATTATAAAGAATGCTTACAATCATCGAGTTAAGGCATACGGATTTACCCGAGCCGGTTGTACCCGCAACAAGAAGATGAGGCATCTTCGCAAGGTCGGCGCAGATGATATTGCCCGTGATATCCTTACCCAGAGCAACATTGAGCTTGCTCTTTGCATCTCTGAACTGAGTGGTATCAATGATTTCACGCATCGATACCATCGATTTTGCACTGTTGGGAATTTCAATGCCGATTGCCGCTTTGCCGGGAATGGGCGCTTCAATACGCACGCTTGTTGCCGCAAGACGAAGAGCAATATCATCGGCAAGAGTTGTGATTTTGTTGATTCTGACGCCTGCTTCGGGCACGAGCTCATATCTCGTTACCGAAGGACCGCGGCAAATATTGGTTACATCCGCCTTTATCTTGAAGCTTTCGAGAGTCGAAACAAGCTTCTGCGCACCTATCTGCATTTCCGCCATACTGTCGCCGATACCGTCATTTTCAACAATGTTGAGGCAATCGATTGAAGGAAAAACATAGTCGGGCTGTTCGGGCTCGGAATCGGGAAGAATCTCAACGGGAATCTCAGTTTCGGGTTCTCCGTCGGGCATTGCAGGCGCACTCTTTCTGCGCTTCTTTTTCTCCTTAACAGCTTCTTCAATTGTATCTTCTACAATATCGCTCTTCGTTGAATCGGGAAGCCTTACAACGGGAATTTCAGGCATAGGAGGCTCTTCAACGGGAGCAAATGTTGATTCATCGGTGATGAAATTATCCTCGAATTTTTCAACGGCAACAGTCGGCTGTTTCGGAGGGTTGAACGATTTTTTTGCTTCTTCTTTCTCTTTTTCTGCTTCTTCTTTTTCGCGCTCAAGCTGTTCGCGTTTCTGCGCACTCTGCTCCATTTTTTCGTTGGTGAGATCGCTTACACGCTTAACCGGCTTTTTGATGAAATTGAAAAGAACGGGAAGAGTGATTCCGGTAATAAACATTGCAACAACAATAATAAGAATAACAAAAGTTATTCCTGCGCCTACTCTGCCGAAAAGCTTTGCAACAAGGCCGCCGATAACCGCACCGATAACACCGCCGCTTGCAAGCGAGGGTGCATTGTTCCACACATCGGAAATCTGTTCGGAAATCATATGAGTGCCGAGATAGTCTGCGCTGTTCGTGAAAATATGTATTGCACCGCTGAGCAGAACAACAAAAATTCCTGCAGCGGTAAGATTTGACGAAACGCTTCCAAGGGTCTTATCCTTCGCAAAAACTATTGCAAGATAAATAAGAGCCGCGGGAATAACATAAACGCAAAATCCGAATATGCCGAACATTCCGTTATGCATTGCAAGCCAGGCACTTTCGCCCTCAATGAAAACAATGAAAAGCAAAAATGCGGCAACCGCAGCCATAACAATGGCTGATTTTTGTCTTTTTACCTCAACGGGAACTTCAGGCTTTACCTTTTCAGCCTTTGCAGATGAGGATTTTTTTGCCTGCGAGGTTTTCTGCGCAGGCTTTTTGTTTGGTGTTTTTTTCTTTTGTGCAGAAGGCATTCACGTCATCCTTTCGGGGTGTTTATATCAAAATTATCTTTATGATTGCCATTTATCATATCATAGAGGCAGTTAAGTGCATCGGATAGTGTTCCAAGCGAATCGATAAGACCTTCATTAACAGCAGCCTCGCCGCTGAGAACGGTTCCGACATCCATAACAAGCTCGCCCGTCGCAAGCATCATTTCGCGGAAACGGTCGGGCGAAATATCGGAATTATCCGAAACAAAACGGACTATTCTTTCCTGCATCTGTTCAAAATAAGAGAGTGTCTGCGGCACGCCGAGCACAAGTCCGTTCATTCGCACGGGATGAATGGTCATTGTTGCCGAAGGTGCAATAAAAGAACGGTCTGTCGAAACCGCAAGCGGAACACCGATTGAGTGACCGCCGCCGAGAACAAGCGACACCGTCGGGGTTTTCATACCCGCAACAAGCTCCGCAATCGCAAGACCTGCTTCAATGTCACCGCCAACCGTGTTGAGAATCATAATCAGTCCGTCAATCTCATCGCTCTCTTCAATAGCAACAAGCTGAGGAATAACGTGCTCATATTTGGTGGTTTTATTTTGCGCAGGAAGAATATAATGACCTTCTATCTGACCGATAACAGTCAGGCAATGAATAAGGTGTTCGCCCTTTTTGACGGTTATTGAACCGGACTCAATAATGCTGTTAAGTGCTGACGAATCATCGCCATCCGAATTTCCGCCGCTGCTTAAATCGGGAGATTGCCAAGGCGGAGAAGGCAAAAAGAAATTGTTCTTTTTATCGTTTTTATTTTTCATTTAATTACGCCCTTTCTTGTGAATAAAACACAATTATTATTCCTCGAAAGGTTCGCAATAAACATAATACCCTATTTTAGTTATTATATCATTATCTGCTTATTATTGCAAGAAAAAACTCAATATTTTGTGGATTTTAAAAAGCAGAACGGGACGGCATTACCGTCCCGTAGAATTTTATGCAATTGAAACCAGCTGAAAAACTCCGTTATAAACATTGAGAATTATCAGCAGAATCATAACCGCAACAAAAGTTTTTCTGATTATCTTATCGTCAAATTTTCTGTTGAATTTTGCGCCGATAATGCCACCGAGAACTGCCGCAGGGAGAATGAAAATCAGAGTTTTCCATTGATGTGCATAAGGATGAATCCCCGAAGTTGCAAAAATCGTTATAAGCTTCGAAAGCTGTGAAAAGAAAATAACCGCAACCGAGTAAACCGCCGAATCCTTAACGTTCATCGAGAAAAACAGAGTCAACACGGCAACGTTAATCGGTCCGCCGCCAATGCCGAGAAATGACGCAACAAAGCCGAGCGAAAGACCGACAAAAACAATCGCGAGTTTATTCTTTATATGAAACGACTTTCTGTCCTTTGCAACGTAAATGCTCACTGCAATAAGCAGAATTGCAAGAGCGAATGCCTGAATGCATCTTATAACCCCCTGCTCAATAATGCCGCTGAGGATATCCATACAGCAGCTGCCGAGAAATCCGCCTGCAATTGAGCCGAAAGCGATAAATAAGATTATTTTTTTATCAAAACTGACTTTGTTTCTTATCTGTTTCGTAGTCGATACAATTGACATTGTAAACACAGCGACGGATGAAAGAAAATCAACCTGCATTCTCGGCTCCGCTCCGATAAAATCAAGAACGGGTTTGATTATAACTCCTCCGCCCAATCCCACGAAGGCACCGAGAGTTGTTGCCGCAAGAATGACGAGAGAATAAATTGCAATAATCATCAGAATCTCTTGACCACATCGGCAAACGCATCGGCAATAGTCTTCTGCGCACCGATACCCATTGAGTTTGTTTCGTGATAATGGTTGAGGTCAAATTTATCTCTGTAGCCGTTGAGATAAGGCTGTGTGGGGTTAAGAATGAAATCGTTGGGCGGTACAACATAGCCTGCCATATCATTCGATACACCGAAAACAATCATATCGGGTTCACCCGCAATTTCGGCAAGCGGAGTCGGATTGATTTCACCGCCCTTGCCGGTAGGCGAAGTTTCCGCAGTCTTATAACCGCCGTAAACGGTTGAAACAAAGCTTTCACCGGGAAGAAGAAGAACCTTCTTGCCGCCGATTGACATATAGGTCATTTCGGTCATCATTGCAATTCCGATATCGCTCTCATCACTCGGATATGCATTGAAGCTCATAACGTGACGCATTGCAAGGAGAGTCAGAACATAGTTGCCGACGGGCAGATAGAAAGGCTGCTGCATAATCTTCATTTCGGGGTCAAGCTCTTTGTCATTATCAATCTTGAGAGCCGCATCGGCAATCATCTTCGCCTGGAGTTTTATGCAGTTGACATTATCTTCGCTGTCAAGCTCTGCCGCATCCATTGCGCCGATTGCGCCGATGCCGAAAAGCACGTTTGCTCCGTTTTCTTCCTCAATCTGCTTGCGCATAAAATAGGGATATTCGCCGCTGAGCATACGGTTTGAGCCGCCGAGTGAATTGGGATGAGCACCGAAATTCATAATCCAGGTTTCGTTTGTACCGTCATCGGGTACGAAACGGAATCTTGAAAGCACCTCGTGCTTATCAAGGAATCCTCTGCGGGTCTGGAGTCCGTCTTTGATTGTGATATCACCTATGTAAAGCTTACCGCTCTTGCGGTTTTCATATGCTTCTTCAGCAACCTTAACTGCCTTATTCATAAGCATATCCATATATTCGGGATCTTTGCCGTCCGAAGGAATGCTTACAAGATTGGGTTTACCCCAATAACCGAGAGTGTCGATGCCCGAGTGGCTGTGGGTACAGCTGAAGTTGATGCACTTGCAACCTTTGATTTTGGGAGAAGCCATAATCATTGAGCGGATTTTGTTGACTTCAACTCTTGTCATACCGACAATATCCGCACCGAGCCAGAGCATACCCTCTTCGTTGCCGCAATCAAGCCACACCGCACTGATATAAACAGGAGAAAGTACACCCTCCATCTTGTGACCCGAACCGTGACCTGCAATCCAATATGTCTTGTCTTTTGTAAGGTCGGGCATAATTTCATCGGTTGCAAAACCCGCGCGATAGCCGTTACCGCTGATTACCGTGGGAGTAACCTTTTCAATTTCGGGCGCAGCGCCGTTTTTCTTCACCTTTTTGCCGAAGCTTTTTGTTATTGCTACTATGCCTTTTGAAGCGAGATCCATAATATCCATAGTTTTATCCTCCTCTTTCCAACGGAATCAACCGTTTTTGCCGAATCTGTAAATATTCTGGGATTCAATATCAAATGTCGGAAGAATGACGGGCGGAAGACCCGCATTGACCGTAAGCGAAGAAATCATTGTTCTCGCATAAGGGAAAAGCTCCTTGAACGTCTGAACGTGGATGATTTCCTTGGCAATTTCGGGGTCATATGTAAAAATGCCCTGAATAACCGCTTTGATATGGAATTTATCCTTGTTTGCTTTATCGTTAACCTCAACGGTAAATTCACCGATGCAGTTATTGTTTGCCGAGTATTTTACGTTATAGGAATATTTATTTTCGAATTCAATGCGAGTGCCGTTTTCGTGCTTGTTGACAAACTCGATATCCGTCGCACGGTAGGCTCTGAAAGTTACTTTTTTGCTCATTCAACAATCACCGCACTTTCAATAACGATGGGTTCAACGGGAACGGAAAGCTCTCTGCCGCTGTATCTTCTTTCAATCTCAAGAAAAGAATCAACAACCTCCATACCCTCGATAACCTTACCGAAAGCGGCATACTGACCGTCAAGGAAAGATGCATCGTCATAGCAGATAAAGAACTGCGATGATGCCGAATCATAGTCCTGAGAACGAGCCATTGAAACAACACCTCTTGTGTGCGAAAGAGTGTTGCCGATGAAATCATTGAGTCTGAACTCACCTTTTATGTTTTTACCGCTGCCGCCGTATCCCGTGCCTTCGGGGTCACCGCCCTGAGCCATAAAGCCTTCCATAACTCTGTGAAACGTAAGACCGTCGTAGAATCCGGTTGCAACAAGATTTTTGAAATTTTCAACTGTTTCGGGGGCGTACTGCGGATAAAGCTCAATTATAAAACTGCCGCCCTTTTCCATTGTAAATTTAACGAGATTGCCGTCTTTTGCTGCAGGAGTTTTCTCGTTTTCATCAACATTTTCAGACTGTGTTTTCTGAACATTTCCACCGTTTCCGCCGTTGCCGGATGTTGTTGAAACGGTGTTGGTGCAAGCACAGAACACAAGCGCAATTGCAGTTAAAAGAGCAATAATTTTAAATAATCTTTTCATTTGAACATACTCTCCTATTTTCTTTATACAGATACATTATACAATCAAAACTGATAAATAGCAACACCAAAAAGAATTTGTTCACTAAAATTTTGCAAAACAAAAAATCCGGGAACAAAACGTCCCCGGAAAAATCAAATAACAATTAATAATTTTCTTTTCTGACTTCGAAATATGCCTGAGGATGTGCGCATACGGGGCAAACCTCAGGAGCCTTCTTGCCCATCACAAGGTGACCGCAGTTGCGGCATTCCCACATTGTTTCCTCTGCCTTTTCGAATACCTTCTGCATTTCAACATTGCTGAGAAGTGCACGGTATCTCTCTTCGTGTGTTTTTTCGATTGCAGCAACCATACGGAATTTCTCTGCAAGCTCCGTGAAGCCTTCCTCATCTGCTTCCTTTGCAAATGTTGCGTACATATCTGTCCACTCATAGTTTTCGCCTTCGGCTGCGTGGAGAAGATTCTGCGCTGTGTCGCCAAGCTCGCCGAGAGCCTTGAACCACATCTTTGCGTGCTCTTTTTCATTGTTTGCTGTATCTGTGAAAATAGCGGAAATCTGCTCAAAGCCTTCCTTCTTTGCTACCGACGCAAAATAGGTATACTTATTTCTTGCCTGTGATTCACCTGCAAAAGCAGCCATAAGATTTTTTTCTGTTTTTGTACCTTTAAGATTCATAGTATTCTCTCCTTTATCATTGTTATCTTCAACCGCCTCAACTCTTTCAAAATCTGAAGCGGGATGTTTACAAAGCGGGCAGATGAAATCTGCAGGAAGTTCGTCGCCCTCATAAATATATCCGCAGATTTTACAGCGGTAATAAACCTTCGCGGTTTTCTTCACTTCGGGCTTCGGCTTGATATATTTATGATAATAATCATAAGTTACACTTGTTTCGTTTGAAAGCACTTCACAGTCCGTAACATCTGCAAGGAACAGAGTGTGAGTACCGAGGTCTGTCGCCGAAACAACCTTTGCGGAAATATAAGAATTGGTGTTTGCAGTTATATAGGTTATACCGTTGGCGCTTCTTGCAGCTGCACTGAAATCGGCAAACTTATCGGTATCCTTACCGCTTCTGAAACCAAAAGCTTTGAATGTATCAAAAGGCACGGAATTCGTCAGAATGCTGACATTGAATTCACCCGTTGCAAGCACCATATCGTGGGTTTTGTTAGCCTTGTTGACAGCAATTGTTATTCTGTTGGGATTTGCCGTTACCTGCGACACGGTGTTGATTATGCATCCGTTATCAAAGCCATTTTCACGGGCAGTAAGAACATAAAGTCCGTATCCGATTTTAAACATTGCGGTTAAATCCATAAAATCACCTCTTGAAGAAATTTTATAATATCGTTTTTTAAATGTCAACAGTATTTTGTCAGGCGAAGCACTCGGTTATTCCGATGTTATCGCCTTTTACGGAATATTTTTCTTTCGCAGCATCGGGCATCAGAAAATAATCGCCTTTTTTCACCGTTTTTTCATAGTTGTCACCGAGAATAACGCCTTCACCGTCGGTTACGACATAAACCGCCGCACCTTTATCAAGATTGAAAGTTCCGCCGCCGAGAGTGATTTTTCTGACGCTGAAGCTGGTTGTGATGCTCTCGTCAATAACAGCCTCATATTTCACGCCGTTTTCATTTTTGATGAGCTTGGGCTGAAGCGGTGCAGGATATTTCTTCTGCATATCAAAGCATTCAAGAGCATTTTCGCGGCTGAGTCCAAGATACATCTCTCTGTCCGAAAGCTTGTATTCACCGCAGAAACGCTCGGGCTGAATGGTGAAATCCGTCGGCTCCTGAACTTCGAGAAGAAGGCAGCCGCTTCCGATTGCGTGCACCATTTTTGCGGGGATATAAATAACATCGCCCGCTTTCACATCAATCGTGCAAAGCAGGTTTTCCATTGCATCGGAACCTGTTTCGCTCGCATCGATTGCGGCAGAAAATTCTTCAAGGGTCACACCGTCCTTGAAGCCGTAAAAAATTTTTGCCCCCGGTCTTGTTGCAAGAATTATCCAGCTTTCTTCCTTGCCGTATTTTGACGAAAAATACTTTTCGGAAAAAGCCTTGTCGGGGTGTGCCTGAACGGGCAGTCTTATTGCCGAGTCAAGAATTTTCGTCAGAATTCCGATGTCATCTCTGTAACCGAGAATTTCGGTTTTGTATTTTTCGGTTGCATCGCTGAGATAGAGATCGGTGCCTTTGATTTTCGAAACACCTTCATACTCATCAGTGCTGCCTTCGTTAAGTGCTTTTACGCTTGATGCAACCCATTCTTCGGGATAGTATCCGTCAGTCGAATCATCGCCGAAAAACTCCGAAAAAAGCTTTCCGCCGGTATATATTCTGAACACTCTGTTTTTCTCAAAGAAAATCGGTTCATTGTAAAACATAATCAGTTCTCCTTGTATTTTATCATTCGGCACGCATCAAAGATATCTGCAAAGCATCCGCAGGCAACCGACGCCGCAAGAGCCGCACCGTAAGAAGCTTCTTCCGCATAAAGAGGAATTTTCACTTCACAGCCGAACATTTCCGAAACAATCCTTCTGAGGGCGGAATTTTTTCTGATTCCGTTGCCCGAGCAGACAAGCATCTTTGCATTCTTTCCGCCGTTTTTATACATATCATAAAGCTCGCCCGACATACTCTCAAGAACGGAATATGCAAGGTCGGCAGCGGTAAAGTTATCTTCGGAAATATTGCTTATCGAGCCTCTGACCGACGGGTCATTCCTCGTGCCGCAGAAACGGCAATCCGCATCAAGTGATGTTTCGATTTTGTTTTCAATAATTTTATCAATCTGCGGATACATTGAATCAACATTATTACCCGCAAGATTTGCAATTTCTCTGAACAGCTTTTCAAGCATTGCAAATGCTCTGCCGCCGCAAAGTGCGCAGCCCGCGGCAAGATATTTTTTGCCGTCAAACGGTCTGTTTTCAACACTTTCCGCATTTACGGGTAAATCTGCAAGCCACGAAATCTGCGAGCCCGTGCCGACATTGATAAGCGCATTATCCGAATCGGAAACCGAGCCGATAAAGCTCGCCTGATTATCGCCAAGCGCAACGCAGACTGGTATTCCGTTATATTCCCCTGCCGATTTGAATTCGGCTGTAACATCGGGAAGTCTCGGATTATCGAGATCAAAACAGTTATTCGCGATATCAAAGCAACCAAGACTTGCGGCATTGGTGATATGAACAAGCGGCTTTTTGAGTCCGCAAAGCTCCATAACGGCATAATCCGCTATTGTGCAGAGATATTTTGCGGCATCGGGAACAAATCCGTTGATTTCGTTATAAAAATCGGTTGCAAGTCCGTAACCCGCAAAACATCCGAGATACTCCGCATACGATTTACCGTTTTTGTATTCAAGTGCGGCACGTTCATCCTGCCAGATATAAAGAGGACTGACCGCATCACCGTTTTCATCGGTGTAAACGATGCCGTGCATCTGACCTGAAAAGCCGATTGCGGATGCGTTATCCGCATCAAGCTCAAAAAGAATTTCAAAGACACTCTGCATTATTATATCGGTATCCTGAATCTTTTCATAATTATTTTCCGATTTTATGAATGAATTGTTTGGCTTGGTCAGAGATTTCAGAATCTCTCCGTTTTCGGTTTCAACAGCAACTCCGCAGATGCTCGTTGTACCGATATCTATTCCGATAATTTTCATAAGCTCACCTTATGCTATTGCAGTTGATTTGGGGTCAAGACGGGTTATGATATCCTGCTGAATTGCAGGTGAAAGGTCAAGGAAATTAACGAATGTGCCGTGGATTCTCATAATATAAACACCGCTCGGTGCATACTTCTTGGGATTTGCAAGAACTTTTCTGAGAATTTCGGCAGTTGTGACGTTAACATAAAGGTAGAAGGGCGAAACACCGTCCTTCATCGGATTGAAGAACAATGGATTGATAACCTTATCTCTGAATTCAACGCCCTTACCTTCATTGGTTTCGGACGTGAAATATTTCGGGTCAACGCCGAGATGGGATGCGTAGCCGCCGTTCATCTTTTCAAACGGCATCTGCATATTCGAAAGCATACGGAAGCCGAGTCCGTTTTCGGCACTTCCGTAAAGCGGGTCAACGCCGTAGCCGAGCATATCTCTTGACTTTCTGCCGTCGGGAGTTGCACCTACCCAATAACCGTAAAGGAGATGGGTCGAGGGTGAACTGAAATCGGGTCTGAATGAGTTACCGAGATAGTTCTTTGTTGATGAAACGATATCGGCAACCATAGATGCGATTTCGCCGGCCTCCTTGTCAACTTTTTCGATGTTGTTACCGAATTTGTCAGCCGAAAGAAGGAATTCTCTCAAATCCTCATAGCCGTTGAAATCAGCCTTGATTGCGTCAACGAGCTTATCGGCATCCTGAGGTCTTTCAGCAAGAAGCTTATCAATAGCCGAAAAGCTGTCGGCAATAACCGAAACGCCGTGAATAAGACATCCGCTGCCGTTATATTTTGTGCCCTGAGCGTGGATATCACGGGCATCAACGCCGTTTTCAAGGCCACCCATAAGGCACGAAAGGAAAGGTACTCGCTGAGTTGAAAGTGCTGCAGAAGCACCGTTTGCGGCTTCACCCATTGCGGCAACAAACTTTTTGACATTCTTCCAGAATTCTTCTCTGACATTTTCAAGCTTACAAGCTTCAACGTCAACAAGCTTTTCGCCCGTTATTGCGGAAACACCGCCTGTAAGAGTCATTTCGAGAATCTTCGGAAGATTGAGCCAGCTGTTGGTGGTGTTGCCGTTATCCTTACCCATAATCAACGGCTCCTGACAGCCTGCGATTGAAATATCAGCAAGGTCATTTTCATCAACTCCCTTTGCAGAAAGCACTTCAAAGAGCGAATCGTCGTTGAAGAAAGAGGGAGTAAGCACACCGGGTGTAAAGAGGAATCTGCCCATTTCCTCGTAGAGCTTTGCGGGGGTATTCTTATGAAGCTTTACGGAAAGAATGGGCTGAGGAAGGTTCATTTCGTAATATGCATCCATAAGTGCATATGTTGTTTCGTTGGTAAGGTCATTGCCGCAAAGGTCGCGTCCGCTGACGATTATATTCTGCGAGATTGCCCAGCTTCTGTCAGCAACATTGAAGAATACAAGAAAATGCTTGAGAAGAGCGGCGGTTGTTTCACGGTCAAGACCGTTTCTGTAAGGCTCGAAAATTCTGTCGGCATTGCCAACGGAAAATGCAAAGGGATTGGGAGTCTGCTCAAGGCACATAATCTGCCACATAATAATGAAAGCCTGAATTGCTTCGTAAAGATTTTCCGCACCGTTTTCGGGCACTTTGCGGAGTGTCTTTTCCATTATTTCAAGCTGTGCTTTTCTTTCGTCTGAAGCACCGTTCATCTTTTCCTTTGCAAGGTCGGCATAACGGTTTGCAAGGATTGATGCGGATTCAAGAGCAATTGCAAAAGCCTTATAGCCGTTGCCTTCCTTGCTCTCGGTTTTTTTTATCATTTCTTTTGTGCCGTACTTGATTGCATAGCGCATATCGGGGATAAGGTGACCCGTAACCTGCTCAAAGAAAAAGATAACTTCTTTTGTGTAGCACTCTGCTTTACCGTATACTTCGCCAAGCTTTACGGCATATTCGGTTTCAGCAAATTCTGCTCTCGCCTTTTCGATTCTTTCAGCGGTTATTTCGTCATTGGGTTCGATATCGGAGAAAACTGCAGCAGGGTCACAGTAACCGCTGAATTCCTCAACCTTGAACGAAGGATTTATAAGCGCATAGCTTCTTGCAAAGGCATCGTCCTGAGTGCCTGCAAAAAGCTGATAATCGCTCAGAAAAATCGGCATAGTGCTGACTATATCACGAAGAATGAGAGCCTTTTTAACTTCTTCATTTTCTCCTTCATATTTCTTTGCAAGCTCAAGCTCTTTTTCCTTTGCAAGGAACCAGCCGTCAAGGCGCATTCCCGCTCTTTTTTCGGCAAAAAGAGATTTCGCCATTTCGGTTATTTTCTGACTGTTGAGAATAGTATTCATAATTGTTTTCTCCTTATGTAACAACGGTTTTAAGACCGTGATATTCAAAAATTTCCTTAAATTTTTCTATTGTGCCGGGTTCGACAAATCCGTTATCAATCTGATATTTCCCCTGCCATTTATCCTTACCGTATTCGTGATATGCCAGAAATTCGAAAACAGCATTGGAAGTATCAAATTTTTTGAAAAAATCCGCAAATCCCTGAGGGTCATTATTTACTCCGTTTATGACGGGTATTCTGATATGTATCTTCCGCCCGAGAGAGAAAAAGTATTCAAGATTTTCCTTGACACTTTTATTCGATGCGCCGACCCATCTGATGTGCTCCGAATCGTCATAATGCTTCATATCAACGATAAGATAATCAACATACTCTGCGACATCTCTGAGCGAAGCATATGAGCCGTTGGTTTCGATTGCGGTGTGAATTCCGTTTTCTTTGAGCATCTTAAGAAGAACAAGAAGTTCATCCGATTGAACGCAGGCTTCACCGCCCGTAAACGTTACTCCTCCGCCATCAAAAAACATCATCCTGCTTCGCATTATTTCGTCAAAAATTTTGTCCGCGGAACAATCGGTTGCTTTAGGATTGTCAAGAGGAATACTGTCTGCATTCGAGCACCATTTACAAGCAAAATTGCACCCCTGAAGGTGATAAACAAGGCGGTTTCCCGGCCCGTCCTGGGAGTAATTGAACCCCTTTTGCAGTATCTTCAAATTATCCCTCCCGAAGATATATTTCAACAGATTAAATTTTACCTTTTTTGTGCATAACTGTCAACTATAAAATGTATAAATAATAAAATTTAATTAAATTTTGATAATACAGATTGAAATAAATATAAAGATGTGGTAAGATTAGATAAATATTTTTAGGATGGGTATTAATGAGCAAAATTAATATTCTTGCTTTCGACACAATTGACTCAACAAGCACATACGCACGAAAAAACGCAGCCTCGATTCCCCTGCCGTCGGTAATAATCGCAAATTCCCAGACAGCGGGCAGAGGCAGACGGGGCAACAGCTTTTATTCGCCCGAAAATACCGGGCTTTATATGACGGTTATTTTTGAAGCCCCCGAATGCTGTGAGCTGCTGACTCCGAAAGCGGCGATCGCTGTTTGCGAAGCACTTGAAAAGCACGGTATATCACCGAAAATCAAGTGGGTTAATGATTTGTTTTATAATTCAAAAAAGGTTTGCGGAATACTCTCGGAAAGATTTACCGTCAACGGCAAGACCATCGTTTCTGTCGGAATCGGAATCAATCTGAAAACCGAAATTTTTCCCGATGAACTGCCTATGGCGGGAAGCATTAATCTTGAATGCGACAAAACAAAACTCGCCGAAGAAATTGCACTCGGTTTAATATCGGACATACCTTCACGGGACATTATTACCGAGTACAAAAAAAGACTCTTTATTCTCGGAAAAGACATTTCTTATTTCAAAAACGGCAGGATTTATTCCGCACTTGCGGTTGATATCAACGAAAGCTGCAATCTGATAGTAAAACTCGCCGACGGCAGTTATGAAACGCTGTCATCGGGCGAAATTTCAATAAAGATATGAGGTGTTCACCATAAAAAACAAAATAAAAATCATTTCAGCACTTATTCTTGCAGTCAGCACCGCCGTAACTCTGCTTTCATCCTGCGGTGAAAACACTCCCGAAATTCCGATTGAAACCGTAATCGGAACAAACGGAGAAATACTCGGAGTGTCGGTGTACACAGAGGAAAATGCATCCGAAACCCAAACATTGCTTTATGAAATCACAACAAAAAAGAAAAGCATATTCGGAAAGAAAGACGAGAAAACGGATAACGATGCACCATCTCAGACCGAAAGAAAAATGACAATCCGCAACGATTCTTCGGGAGTAACACTGATATCCCGTCAAGAAAAAGAAAGTACGTCAAGAGTACGCCCGACTTTCCCGCAAAAAAACACGCAGAAATCAACCCGCGTTGCTGCTTCCTTCGGTGAAAAAGACAAGCAGGCAACAAAGCACGTTCCGGTTTCATACATACCTCAGAGCAATGCACCGAAAACAACCAAAAAAACCGAGTCTGCAACCGAAAAACAAACTCAGCAGTTAAACACCACAAAAAAATCAGGTTCCGATGAAAAAATCAATGATGAAGCAAAAGGTATCAGCATTGTGTTCAAAACAGCTTCTGTTGAAAAGGGCAATACGGCTTCGGTAATGATTCAGGGTGAACCGGGCAAAAAGTACAGCATAGATTTCTATACCTCACCGACAGAAACCGCAAATCTTTCCGCACTTGAAAGCAAGAACGCGGATGAGAACGGATTTGTTACGTGGACATTCATCATTCCGATGAGTTGTGAATCGGGCAACAGAAAAATCGTTGTAAAAGAAAACGGTTCCGATAAATATGCACAAACCTCAATAAACATTAAATAAGGAGAAGTTAAAAAATGACAAGAAAAGGATTTTACAAAAGTGAAAAATACCCCCAGAGAATTTGCGATTATTTCACGGTAAGTAACGGTATGCTTTCAAACAAAGCGAATTGCCTTGCAGGTGGAGGAGACGGCACCGTTTACATCGGCACAGACGGCGGCCTTAACTACACAAAAGCTGACGGCTCACTCGGCTCATTCAAATGCGATGCTGTAAAGACTGCTTACACAGCAAAAGACGGAACAGTTTATTTTGCAACCGCCAACAAGGTTTACACCGCAAAAGACGGCAAAATTGCAGAGCTTCAGAGCTTTGATGCTGAGCTTTATGAATTCAGCGGAATTGACGAAGTATATCTTCTTGCAGAAAACGCACTCTATAAGCTTGAAGGCGAAAAATTCGAATGGTTCTTCCATAACCACGCAGGTGCAACAAACCTCGCATGCAGTAACGCTAAAATAACAGCTTCAAGCAAAAAAACTCTCAATATCGTCAACGGTAAACGCAAGCAGTGGATGAGCATTTTTGCTCAGCACTCCACCATGCCCGATTTCATAATCAACTGCATTGCTTTTGATGAGGGTCTCGGTTTCCTCTGGCTCGGCACAGATAAGGGTGCATACATATTTGACTGCAAAAACAACTGGTTCGGTCATAATGAAATCAATGCACTCCCCGAAGAAGAAATATATAAAATCCGCTTTGCAGACGACGGCAGAGTTATTCTCTCATCCGAAGCAGGTCTTATCATTGTAAATAACGGCTCGAAGAAATATCTTCCCGCAACACGTTGGGCAATGGAAAAGGACATCAACGATGCGGTTGCAATCGGCGATTCAATCTGGACTGCAACAAACTCGGGCGTAACAAAGATTGCAGAAAAAGAAATGACCCTCAGAGAAAAGGCAGACTACTGCTTCAATCTTGTTGAGGATAAATACGTGCGCACTCTCGGCTATGTAACGGGACTCAACGAAATCAAAAACTGCGATATCAACACCGGCAAGCCCAACATCACCGATAATGACGGTCTGTGGACACAGATTTATGTCGGTTCGCTTGCTTATGCATATGCGGTCACAAAAGACGAAAAGATTCTTGAAGCCGCAAGACGCTCAATGAAGGCTATGGGTTTTCTTACAAAAGTTACAGGTATCAAAGGCTTCACGGCAAGAGCAGTAAGATTCGAAGGCGAACCCGGTTACGGCACAGTCGTCAAGCGTGACGGTGCAGAGTGGCATCCCGCACCCAACGGAGAATGCGAGTGGCTCGGCGAAACATCAAGCGACGAAATGACGGGCCACTTCTTC
The DNA here is from genome assembly GCA_045535475.1 of Acutalibacteraceae bacterium. Classification (GTDB taxonomy): domain Bacteria; phylum Bacillota; class Clostridia; order Oscillospirales; family Acutalibacteraceae; genus CAG-177. Next base: position 21,091 of record JAZSLR010000142.1, read on the forward strand.
GGCTTCTCACTCTACTACGATTTCTGCGCAAACGACGAAGAAAAAGAATATATCAAAGAAATCGTCTGCGATATCACAGATCATATTCTTGAAAACAATTACAGACTCTGCGACATTGACGGTCTGCCCACAACCTGGGCAAACTGGGACCCCGAGCAGCTCAACAGAAACAGTATGTGGCTTTGGGAGAAGTGCATCAACTCCCTTGAAATGCTTACCTTCCTTGATGTTGCATATCAAGTTTCCGGTGATGAAAAATACAGAAAAGAATTCCTTCGCCTTGCAATAGACGAGCATTACATTCTCAATGCCGCTCAGCATAAAAAGGATGACGGTCACACCTGCCACATCGACGATAATCTCGGCTTCCTTTGCACCGCAACGATTCTCCGCATAGAAAAAGACCCTGCAATCAGAAAATATCTGCTTATGGGTATGAAGCATCATTGGGAATATGAAAAGCCCGAGCATTCCGTTCTTTATAACATTATTTATACTGCATTTACGGATGATGTAACAGGTCTTGACAGCGCAATCAAAACCCTCTACGATTATCCCCTTGATTTTGTCAACAGACCTCTTTTCAACTCATCAAGAAAGGGTCTTGTTTACGACACAGAGCAAGAAAAGTGGGGCGAAGCTCCTCAGCTTAAAGAAGCTCTCGACATCGATGCAAGAGTAATCCGCAACTATGACAGCAATCCCTTCCGTGTTGATGACGGTCACGGCAGAAGCGCTTGCTCGCCTACTCCGTTCCTTCTCCCCTATTGGCTCGGAAGATACTACGGAGTTATTGAGGAATAATCAAAAATACTGATATAACAAACAAAGCAGGTAACGGTTAAACGCCGTTGCCTGCTTTTGTTTATTAATAATGATACTTATTTTAAGTGCACGGTTGCTTCCTTTGTTTCAAAGGTCTTACCGTTTGCTGTGACAACCGCATTTTCGGGAAGGTGCAAAATCACTTCCGTATTTTCGGGATACTCAAGATTTATCAATGTTTTTTCCGAATCCGACACGATGTCAAGATTTATATAACCCTTGATTGACGGCACCGTGCAGGAAATTTTCTTATGCAAATCATACTGCGGTCTGATTTCAATTTTTTCATACCCCGCCGTAAGAGGTTTTATGCCCGCAATGTGCTTACTCAATATAACAAGCGGGCCGCCCGACCAGGCGTGGTTTGATGTACCATCTTTCTTTATCCAGTTTTCCCAAAGAGTCGAATAATCCTCATCAATCATTTCACGGTATCTTTCGCACATTCTTTGCTCCGCAAGAGCATATTCACCCATTTTGCAGAGTGATTCAAGAACATAATATTCCATATACGGACTTGCGTTTCTTGTGTTGAAGAGAACTTTTTTTAATGTGGCGTAGTTCTCTTCGGGACAAATGCCTGACAGAACCGCAACCGCATTGCCTCTGTCATCATATTCTTCGTTTTCGGGGCTTCTGTATCCTTCGCCCGTCCACAAGGATTGATAAGCGACATAAAGCGATTTCATTTTACCGTCGAATTCCTTAACGGCATTTTCATCTTTGAGAAGCTCTGCCATATTCTTAACAGCCGACAAAGCGTAGTAATACCAAGCATTTTCAAGGGGTGCAATATCAATTTTGCTGCCCCAATCCTGCCAATCCCACGAACCTTCTCTGTGTTCAACAAGTCCGTTCTCCTGCATTTCCCAAAGATTGAGATAATCAACCGATGCGGCGTATACGGATTTTATAAAATCCTTGTCACCCGTATACATATAGTAAGTCCAGAAACCGCCTACGCCTGCAAGCTGCTGACACGGGAGTTCAAAATAATCGTTCTTTATCGGCACAACGGTCTGCAACACCTTTGTTTCGGGGTCAATGTACGAAAGCATTGTACTGACACCTTTTCGGTAAAGATGATATGACGAAGGTGCAAGACTATACACAGTCAGCATCATTTCGTTAGTAACGTCGCCCCACCACTGCGCTCTTTCTCTGTCGGGACAATCCATAAAATTATCCCTCATTGTCACATACAGAGTACGCAGTGATTTCTGCCAAAGAATATTCAAATCGATGTTTTCACAGCTGAAGCCGCCGCAGAATTCTGTATTATATCCGCTTTCTCTGTATTTAAGGCTTAAGATTTTTACGCCTGACGGAATATCATAAGTTATCTGCTCACCGTTAAACCAAGCGGGAGACTCAAAAGTCTGAACACCGTCTTTGGTTATGTATGTGCTGTGAATAGAACCCGTATGAGTATTTTCTGTTGTGATAACAATCTTCTTGCCCGCTTTCGCCTCGACCTCAAGATGCGGAGTAAGCTGTGCATTGTAAGGAACATAAAGAATTATTTTTTTCTTTATCCGAAAGCTCTTGCCTTCATATTCTTTACTGTTTTCATAATCCTTCAGACCGAAATCTTTAAACATCGGTATATCTCTGTTATATATCTCGCCCCAGCAGCCCTCGCCGCCGACGGCATATTCGGTTGCTTCCGACCAATCGGAGAAATCATAACTCGGCGTGTTCCAATCAACGATTTCATCGCGCGAATCATAATAAATGTTGCTTTCGGGGAGACTGTAATTAGGCTGCATTTTGCCCGTATCCTCTTTGAATGCAGGATTTTTCATAACACTCCAGCTGTTATCGGAGAGAATGGAGATATTCCTGGTTTCCGCTTCAAAAAGCAAACCGCCCTGACCCGCATCGGAGCTTGAATAGCTCGCTTCGTTACCCCAATACCACACAAGAATGCTGATAAGATTTTCACCCGAAACAAGAAATTCCGAAATATCTACCTCATCATAATAGCATCCCGTTGGAGTAGGTCCTCTCTTAAGACCGCCTTCGCGGACAACACAGTTTCCGTTTATATAAAGCCAATATTTGTTTTCTGCCGCAATTTTTGCTTTGAGCTCTTTTTCGGGTTCTCCAATATTTATTTTTTTGTTAAAGCAAAGCCATACATTTTTGCTTGTCTTTTCTTCGTTGAGCCATATCCACTTTGCTTTCCAATCATCTTTCAAAGTTCTTTTATATTCCATATTTCTACACCGCCTTTAATAAAGATTTATTACAATTAAATATAAAACGCAAGCTCTCCGCGGTTTGAAACCCCCGTTTTTGCTTTCGCGGAATCGATGATATTCTTGACTGCGTTTTCCGTTATATTGAATCGGCTTGCAATCTGTTTATCATTAAGTCCGAACACAGCAAGACGTGCAACTTCTCTTTCACGAATTGTCAGCGAAGCGGAAACCGTTCTTTCAAGCACAGCATTATGAATGATTGTCCATCCGGTCTGCATACGTTTATAAAGTTCCTTGACTTTTTTGAAAGCCTGAGGGTCAATAGCAGAAAGACGGTCATCAAGAATACCGCCAAGCTGCCTGCGATGCTCAACAAGCGGCCCGTAAAGTCCGTCCTCAAGGCAATTAGAAATCGCCTTATCTATATGGAATACGGCTCTGTCGGTATTGCCTACCTGATGGCAAGCTATCGCACACATCAGGCGAAGATAAATCTCAACAAGAATAACCTTATCCGCAACAGCATCGGCAATCATAGGCTCAACAACATACGGAATACATCTCATCATTGACAATCCTCTTAAATCAGGATATTTCACTTCGCCCGAAGCAAGCTGCTGAGCAGATACTATAAGATGTTTTACATAATATATTTTAGCGGCATAATGTGCATCAACGGGAAGATTTTCAAAGCATCCGCTTTTGAACCATTTGGGGAAATCCTGCGTTGAACGGATTGCACTGTCAATTACGCCGAGAGAAAGCGCGATAATATCGCGGTCTGTATTGCTTTTTGCGTGTGCCTCGCATATGTGCTTTCTCGCAAGATGCCACATATTGATATCGCCGGCCCACAATGCACACTGCGCCAAAAGCATACCTCCCGCAAGAACGGCATAAAAGCCCGAGTGCTTTTCAAGGAAATACTTTGCATATCGGTAAACCTTATCAATCTCTCCGCGGCTGTAAGCTATTTCAGCGGCAAAAAGTGCCTGAGCTTCAGGATTACCCGCAAGCGAAAGTATGCATTTATCGGCAGTACCTGCTTCGGGATATAAATCGGTCATATAAAGGAAAGGGCACTTTCTCGGCATCGGAACATCCTTCTCCGCCTCATCCCTTGCCGCCTTTTTTCTTCCGTCAATCGGGCGGATTGCATCTGCAGGAATCAGCCAATTGGTGCCTATCCTCTGAGCACCCGGAATTTTACCCTGTCTGCAATAATCCTGAACCCTTCTGACAGAGATATTCCACTTTTCGGCAGTCTGTTGAACAGTCAGTTTATTCATATTTACCTCCAAAGCACAAAATATCCGTCGTTCTCGCGCTGAGTACAGCTTTATTATACATCGTTTATACGACAATTGCAAGCATTTTTTTCCAAAAAGCAAAAGAATATCAACGATTTTGAAGAATTTTTATTCACAGAATTTAATTTTTATGCACTGTTCATTTCAATATATAAAAGGGTATTCAAAATCATTGAATAAACTGCTGATTTTTCTGCTTTTTGATGAAATTTTGTGCAAAACAGAGAAGAAAAACAAGCATTTTCAGACGTTTCATATAAAATAAATTTTAATATATTTGAAAAGTAAGAATTTGCGGTAAAAACAGCTTTTTTGAACAAAAAAACCGTTTTTTGTATTTGTTCATTTTGCACAAAAGTTATCAACATCTCATTTATTTAATGTTTGACTTTTACAATCGTCGGTTGTACCATTAAGTTGCAACAAGGGAACGGCAGTTCCCGAATAAAATCGGAGGTGAATACTGATGATTGAAACAGTTTACGGCGGTTTGCTCGGCATACTCGCGGCACCGGCATTCAACCTGATTTCGATTTCCCAGATCAAACGCAGAACCGACGAAACCGCCAAAATCGAAGCAGTAAAGAACACGGCGGTGATTGTCACCTGGCTGATTCTTTCGTTTGCCCTGTTCGCAGCGGTCTTTGCACTCTTCGAGGACACGGCAGTCAGACTTGAATCGATTGCTTACATATCAATCGCAATATCAATCGGTGTTGTTGACCTTGACATCAAGAAGATTCCCAATTCATCGGTTCTTTCACTGCTGATAATCAGAACGGTTGCGATTATTTATGCGACAGCAACGGGCGTTCCACTCAAGCAGACGCTCATCCCCTCTCTCATAGGTCTTGCGGCAGGATTTATTCTCTATCAGCTTCCGATGCTTATCGGAATTCCGATAGGAACCGGCGACGTCAAATACAGCGCGGCAATAGGTTACTGCCTCGGTGCTTTCGGATATCTTCAGGCGGCACTCGTTATGGCGGCGGGACTGATAGTTTATCTGATTTATCTTGTGGCAACTAAGAAAGGCTCGCTCAAAACGGCAGTTCCGATGGGTCCCTACCTTTCACTCGGAGTTGCGGTAACGGTCTTATATCCGATTTTCGGTAAGCTTTCGGACAAAATCTTCTCGGCATTATTTTAGCAATTATCCCCTGAAAAGGGGTAGAAAATAAAAATTATTTTAAAGGAGGCAAATCTTATGTTAAGAAAATGGTTCAAAGACGAAGAAGGTCAGGGCATGGTAGAATACGGTCTCATCATCGGACTTATCGCAGTCGTCGTAATCGTTGCACTTGTTGCACTCGGACCGAAGGTTCGCGATATGTTTGAAGAAGTGAACGAACAACTTGATGCTGCAGGTGCCGGTGGCGGCGCAGCAGGCGGAGCAACAACATAAAAACTTATCATTCATTAACCAAAGAAAATATAAACAAAATTTCAAGAAAGGCGAACGGAGGTTTTATTATGTTAAGAAAATGGTTTAAAGACGAAGAAGGTCAGGGTATGGTAGAATACGGTCTTATCATCGGACTTATCGCAGTTGTCGTAATCGTTGCACTTGTTGCACTCGGACCGAAGGTTCGCGATATGTTTGAAGAAGTGAACGAACAGCTTGATGCTGCAGGTGCCGGTGGCGGCGCAGCAGGCGGAGCAACAACCTGATAAACACTTAATTATACAGATTAAAACAAAACTGAATAATTAACTCCTTGTGGGTAAGTTCGCTCGCTCTTGAGCGAGCTTACCCATTAATGCTTAAAGAAGAAAATTACCGTGTCGGTGCGGAGGTGACGGCAAATTATGAAACGATTCAGAAAAAAGAGCAGACGCGAGGACGGCCAGGCAATGGTTGAATTTGCACTCATCCTTCCGATATTTCTGCTGATACTCTGCGGAATACTTGATTTCGGATGGCTGTTCTACAATCAGCTTTCGCTCAACAATGCCTGCCGTGAAGGCGCAAGATATGCCGTTGTTCACACTGCTGAAAACGCCGATACGCAGGCGATAATAAATCATATTGAAGAAACGACAACAACCGTTTTTGCTAACGGTGGAGTTGATATAAAAGTAGAGTACACATCCCCCGCCGACCCGACATCGGGCGACATAAAAGTCAGTATGCAAGCTGATATTTCATTTTTCACTCCCGTATTAAGCACAGTTCTCGGCAAAGAAAAAACAATAACCTCAACGGTTATAATGAAAGTAGAATCATAGAAAGGTGACTGTCTGTTATGAAAAAAATTTACCTTATAGCGGTTGTTATCGCGTTAGCGGCAGGCGTCGCAACTTACTTTTTTGCAAATGAGCTCAAAACAAGCAGCATCGTAACCGGTGTTGACGATGCATCGGTAGTGGTTGCAATTGAAGATATAGAAAAGAATACAATCCTTACAGAGGATATGTTTCAGGTTATAAAATTACCCGTGACTGCGGTTTCGTTCGGAACAGTCTGCAACACGAGAGATATTATCGGCTATATGACAACGGAAAAAATCTATGCGGGTGAACAGCTGATGGCACGCAAAATCACGACTGTCGGGGACGGAGAACCGAAAAACCGACTGTCCTATGAGCTTACAAACGGAATGTACGGATATTCGATTTGTGTCAGCAATGAAAATGCAGTTTCACATTTTCTCAAAGAATACGATTACATTAATATATATAAAGAAGATGTAACACCTTCTGCCGAACCGATGCTAAAAAACGTTCAGGTTATCAGAATCAGCGATTATACCGCAAATGTTCAGCAAGAAGCAGGGGTAGAAATAATGTCATACCCGATCATAACCCTTGCATTGACAAAGGAACAGATTTCGGTACTTATGGGGCTCGACTATACCGGGTCAAGCGGTTCCGATTATTTCAGAATAGTTCTTGTTTCTCACGCAGAGAGTCACGGCATTGCAGATGATATTGAGAATATTTCAATTCCTGAGGACAGAAACAAGATTCCTCAGACAAACCACGGAATGGGCAAAATAACGGCAACTCCGCCGACAACCGAAAGTAACTGATAATTGATTGGAGATGAAACGGCTATGGAAAAAATCAATTTACTTGTTTTGTCAGATGACATCGATTTAAGAATAGAAATTAAAGATCTTGTAGCCGATGAAGCGTTTGCAATCAGCGGTTATTCGGGTTTCACGGCAGAAGGCAAAACCAAAACAGTCAATAAATTCCCCGAAATTGTTCTGTGCGCCGTCAGAGGAAATGTTCCCGATTCGGTTTTCGGTTTCATCCAGGATTTGCTGACGGTCGCAAGAGGCACGATAGCGATACTTGTAAACGACATAATTAATGTTGACCTCGTCAACAAAGCCGCTCAATACGGAATAAGGAAGGTTCTGCCGATTGACGGCATCGGTGCAGAAGAGTTTTCCGAAAACATAAAAACTGTTTACGCGCTCGAAAAGCAGCGTGTTCTTGATACCAACGAAGAAAAGCGTGTCCGTTGCAAAGCAATCGGATTTTTCGGCGGTAAAGGCGGCACGGGTAAAACAACGCTAGCCGTCGGCGTTGCTTCACAGCTTGCAAGAGCAGGAAAAAGAGTTATGCTTATGGACCTTGACCTGCAGTTTGGCGACGTTATTATGGCGCTTGACCTCGACACAAAGCATTCGATTGTTGACCTTGTTCAGGACAGAGGCGGAATCACAATTGAAAACATAAATAATTTTTCTGTTGAACACAGCACGGGTGTGAGCGTACTCTGTGCACCGAAAAGCTCGGAATACGCAGATTTTGTTACGGCAGCACATATTGAAAAGATAATCGATATTATGCGTCCGTATTACGAATACTTAATCATTGATTTGCCCTCGTCTTTCAATGACACAACAATAACTGCCTGCGAAAATTGCGAAGAAATATTTTTGATTTACAACAATGAAATTCTCTCTCTCAACAATGCAAAAGTATGCTACACGATTCTTGACCAGTTGCATCAGAGAGAAAAAATAAGGATAATTCTTAACAAAACAGAAAAAAGTCTTATCAAGGCGGACGATTTTGAAGAAATGTTCCAGATTCCCGTTTTTGCAAACATTCCCGCGGACTATTCCGCTTCACTGATGAGTGTTAACAAGGGACAGGCAATAACCGTTGCTCAACCGAAATCATCGGTATCAAAAGCAATTTCCGATATGGCTGATAAAATAATCAGCATTCATACCGGAATTGAACCCGTAAAAGCAAAATCAGAGAAGAAAAAATTGTTTGCAAAAGGCAAGAAAAAATCATAAGCATTGTGAGGTGCGGCTATGGGACTTTTAGACAGAATAGACGGTCAGAAAAAATTGCAGATGCAAAAACCCGATGCTGTTTCTGACACAGAAGAGATTCTTGAAAGTAAAACAAACGAAGAAACGGTTGAAGACCCGTACCTTGAAGTGAAACGTCGCATCCACTCGGCAATCATTGATGAAATGAACAGAAGCGGTAAAACGATAACCGACCGCGAGGCAATGTATAAAATTGTTGACGATAAGGTTAACGATGACGAATTTCTGATTCCGAGAATGGATCGCGAAAAGGTTGCAATTGAGCTGTTCAACGATATTATGGGCTATGGTCCGATTGAAGAACTTGTGCAGAATCCTTCATACAGCGAAATAATGGTAAACGGCCCCGATAAAATCTATGTTGAAGATAAAGGAAAGCTCAAGCTCACGGATCTGAAATTCAGAGATGAAGAGCATCTGATGAATATTATCAACCGTATTGTTTCAAATGTCGGCAGACACGTTGATGAAGCAAGCCCTATGGTTGACGCAAGACTTGCGGACGGGTCCCGTGTAAACGCGATTATCCCTCCTCTGTCGCTAGTGGGACCCGTTCTGACAATCCGTAAATTCGGCAAAAAACCGATTACGGCACAGCAGCTTTTGAAATTCGGTTCGCTTACTCCGCAGATGCTTCAGTTCCTTGAAGCGTGCGTTAAAGGCAAGCTCAACATAGTTGTTGCGGGCGGTACGGGCAGCGGCAAAACAACTCTTCTGAATGTTCTTTCCTCTTACATCCCCGAGGACGAAAGAATCGTTACCATTGAGGACGCCGCAGAGGTTCAGCTCAAGCAGGAGCACGTTATCACACTTGAAGCAAGACCTGCAAACCTTGAAGGCAAGGGTGCGGTAACAATCCGAAATCTTGTAAAAAACGCATTGCGTATGCGACCTGACAGAATCATCGTCGGTGAAGTTCGTTCGGAGGAAACGCTTGATATGCTTCAGGCGATGAACACCGGTCACGACGGTTCGCTTACAACAACCCACGCAAATTCACCGAGAGATACGGTTGCAAGACTTGAAACAATGGTTCTTATGAGCGGAATGGAACTTCCCCTCAGGGCAATCAGAGACCAGATTTCTTCGGCGATAGATATTATAGTTCAGCAAAGCAGACTTCGTGACGGTACAAGAAAAATAACATCCATAACCGAAATCATCGGTATGGAAGGCGATATAGTAAGTATGCAGGATATATTTGTTTATGAAACGGACGGAACGGTTGATACCTCGGGAAAATTCATAGGCAAATTCCACGCAACGGGAGTAAGACCGAATTGCCTTGAAAAAATCAAAGGAAACGGAGTGACGGTCAATAATGAATGGTTTACAAATTAGTATTGTTATTCTTTCTGTCTCCTTCGGTTTGTTCAGCTTTTTTCTGATGGTCAGCATTATGGGCACAGTAACCCGGAATAAACGTCAGGTTGAAAAGCGTGTCAATAAAATCTCCAGCAAAAAAAGCGGTCTGACACTTCAGATTCAGGAAAAAAAGAAGAACAGAAAGTCATCGCTCGTCAGCCGTGCAATGAACGGCGGAAAGCAATCCGTTAAGCAAAAAAGGCTTATGGAAACAATTTTCAACGAGCTTATACTTGCAGATATTATGATGAAGCCCGAGGAATTCTGCCTCATTTGGGTAGTGCTTACATTTGTGCCCGCTGGGCTTGCCGCTCTGTTTCAGCTCGGTATGATGCCATCAGTAACACTCGCCGTAATCGGCGCATTCCTGCCCCTGATATTCATAAAAATAAAAAAAGGTAAACGAACAAAAGCTTTTGAGGCACAGCTCGGCGATACGCTGATAATGATGTGCAACGGACTGCGTTCAGGTTTTTCATTTCAGCAGGCAATGGAAAATGTTGCGAACGATATGCCTGCGCCAATCGGCATCGAATTCGGCAGAGTATGCAACGAAATACGCTACGGTGCAACAATGGAAGAAGCACTCAATAATATGGTAGACAGAGTAAACAGCCCTGACCTTATGCTTGTTGTTTCGGCGGTTCTCATTCAGCGCACAACGGGCGGAAACCTTTCCGAAATACTTTCGACAATCTCAAACACAATCCGCGAGAGAATCAAAATCAAAGGTGAAATCAATTCAATAACCGCTCAGGGAAGAATGTCGGGTATGATAATCGGCTCTCTTCCGATTGCCGTAGCTGCGATTCTTATGGTTGTCAATCCCGATTATATGTCAACATTTTTCACAACAACAGCAGGCAACGTAATGCTTATTGTTTCTGTTGTTATGGAAATTCTCGGTTTCCTCGCAATAAGAAAAGTAGTATCTATAGAATACTGATACGGAGGTGAGCTTTTTGGAATTTCTCGTTATTGCATATTCATTTCTCGCGTTCATACTTTTTGTTCTGATTGCATCGCCGTTTGGAATCAGAAACGACCAAAAGCAAAGCCGCATTGATAAAATAAACAACTCAATCGGTCAGCCTGCATTTCAGGAATTGCAGCTTTCTTTCTATGACAGATTCATCGCAAAGGGTATTAAAAATGTTTCCGAAAAGCTCGGGAGATTTGCCCCGAAAAAGAAGAACGCTAACAAAACAAAAACTCTTGAAGCGATACGCAAGCAGCTTCGCTATGCAGGCATATTTATGGAAGCAGCGGATTTTCAGTTCATAAAGAAAGCGTTCCTTGTCGGCGCAGTCTTTCTTACCTGCATAATACTGATTATTATCAAACCGGAAACGATGATTGCATTGCTCATTTTTGTAATCGGCATAACCGTCGGAGTAATGGGACCGACGATGTATCTTCGTTCACGCGTTTCAAGCCACCAGACGGGAATAAAAAAACAGCTGCCCGATGCAATGGATTTGCTTTGCGTGTGCATTGAAGCGGGTCTCGGCTTTGATGCCGCACTGCTGAAGGTTTCTCAGAAGCTGAGCGGTCCGTTTATTGATGAACTGCTTATTGTTTACAGAGAAATCCAGATGGGCAGAACCCGAAGAGAAGCTTTGCAGAATCTCTGCGATGCAACTAACCTCGATGAACTCAAAACATTCGCATCTGCACTCGTTCAGGCAGAACAGCTCGGTATTCCTATTAATAATGTAATGCGCGCACAGTCCGAACAGCTAAGGGTAGAAAGAAGTCAGCAGGCAAAAGAAAAAGGTATGAAAGCATCAATCAAAATGCTTCTGCCTATGCTTCTGTTCATTTTCCCGGTTGTTTTCATAATTCTTATGGGCCCGACAGTTATGAATATAATGGAAACATTTTAATAACATTATGAAAAAGATAAAGATTATAAAAAACGATATTGTTATCACGGATAACGCAGAGCTTGCCGATACATTTCTCCCCCGATTCAGAGGTCTGATGTTCCGCAAAACAATTGCGGATGACTATGCGCTTTGCATCACGCCGTGCAACCAGATTCATATGCTTAATATGAGATTTGCGATTGACGTTGTTTATCTTGATAAATCGGGAACGGTGATAAAAACGGATGTCAACGTACAGCCCGGCAAAATATGCAAAACGGTGAAAAATGCAAAATGTGTTATTGAGCTTAAAAGCTTTTCGGCATCAAGGCTCGGCATACACACCGGAGATACAATTAAAATAAACGTACTGTGAGGGATTGAATATGAAAAAAAGCAAAAATGACGCCGTAAAAAACAACATAACGCAAGAAAAGAAGGAGTCGGTCAGCGGCAATAATATTCCCTCCGAAAAAATAAATATCGACAGCAATGATGAAAGGGAACTTCCCTTCAAAAAAGTTCTCTACGGTTTTAATCCTGATGAGGTGCATTCATTTATCGCCGAACTGACAAAAAGCTACGAAGCATCTCTGAAGCTTCACGAATCAAAGCTTTCAACAATGAAGGAAGAACTTACATTTTCAAACAGAGAACGTGACCGATACATAAAAAAATGCAAAGAGTATCAGTCGGAATTCGATAAAATTGCTCCGCCCGTTGAAGACAAAACCGAAGAGTATAAAGCAGTAATCTCCCGATTGACCGAAACACTCAAAACACTGGAAGCCGAAAATGAGATTCTCAGAAACACGCCGGTCGTCTCCCCCGCCGATTCGGCTGAAATGTATTCCGAAAAAATTTTATTCCTTGAAAACAGAAACAAAGAAATTGAAAAAACACTTGCTTCTGTTGAAAAAGAAAATGCAGAATTATCACAGAAAATCAAAAAATATGAGTCATTATCCGACAGTCACAAATCCGTGATACAAGAGCTTGAAGAAGCCAAGTCACGCCTTTCGCTCTGCGAAAAAGAGTTGAAAAACAAGTCTGACGAAGCTGAAGAAAAAAACACAAAAATAAATGCTCTTACCGCAGAAAAGAATGATGCAAAAAATAAAATTACGGAGCTTGAAGTTAAGAATGATGTCTTATCGCGAAGAATTTCCGAAAGCGAAGAAGAAATTTCAAAGCTCCGTGAAATAAACAAAGCCATCATCTTTGAAAATGCGGAAAAGATAAACGCAATTGAAAACGAGCACGCAAAAAGCAGGCTTGCCGTTCAGAAAGAGCTGAAGCTTTACGGCTATTACGTAGACAGAGCAGAGCTTACCGTTGCGGAATTAACAAAGCAAATTGATCAAATCAAGCAGTCAATCAACAGCTCGGAGATTTAAAATACGCATTTCCTTTTGGGGAAAGGGGTGCAAAATTCAATGATTAAAAAATGGCTTCGCAGATTTCACAAAAAAGAAGACGGTGCCGTGATGGTTATTGCGGCTCTCGGTCTTGTTGCATTTCTTTCGGTTGTGTCGCTCGTTACGGATATGGGTCTTAAATACCACCAGAAAAGCAAGCTGCAAAGCGCTATGGATTCCGCGGCACTTGCTGCGGTAAGATATATGCCGGATGAGCAAACGGCAAGGTCGGTTGCACTGGAATACGTCGAAAAAAACGGATTTTCAGCAGACAGCGTGACAATTGAATTTCCTTCGGACGAAATAATCCGTGTAAGCGATTCCGTGCAAGGGAAAACGATTTTTGCAAGTCTTTTCAAAATCAATTCTGTTCAGATTAATGCAAAAGCCGCTGCAAGATATGTTGATAAAGACATTGCAATAGATTTTGATTATCTGATGTTTCACGGCGACAATTCGCAATTCACTCTGAACGGCCACTACAACATAGGCGGAAGCATTTTCGGCAACGGTAATGTTTATGCTGACGGAAGCGGATGCACTATATCCGGCACGGTCTTTTCCGCCGGAAATGCATCATACAATCAGAGCAGCATTACCGTGAACAGTGTTTCGAGCAATGTGACCTCTCAGAAAATGCCCGATTTTGACGAAACCATAATGGCGGCTGTACCTATAGTTGAAGAAAGTATGTTCAGCAAATCTTATTCACACATCAACAAATCAAACTTTTACCTTAACAGATATTCCGCCGGCACGGTGATTAACTCATCCGTTTCGATTAACGGCAACACCTATTGCAACGGATCGCTTTCTACAAGCTATCATTCCGATGTGCTTATAATATACGGTGATTTATATATCGAAGGTGATTTCACTCCCCAATGCCCGGTTTATGTAAAGGGCAGCGCTTATATCGGCGGAAGCCTCACCACAACCTGGGATAAATCGCTGATGGTAGGCGGAGATTTATATGTTGAAGGTGATACAACCCTGAACGGACACACAACTATATTCGGAAACTGTTTTTACACCGGAGGAGACCTTATAAGAAGCTCAACCTATAACCTCCAATGTGATTGCGAAACATATGTCGGCGGAAATATAACACTTAACGGTCCGTCAGTTTTCAACGGTCCGGTTTATTGCCGCGGATTTTTTGATAAACAAGGCAGTGTACCTATGACCATAAACGGAAACATTTATGCATATGATAAATTAAAACTTCAGAGCGGCGGAACAACCGTTAACGGCGATATCTTCGTTTGGGGCAAGGGCTCTTCATCAGGCGAAACCGTCACGGATATTGCAGGAACGTTTACCCTGAACGGCGATTTACATAACCGTAAGGGCGATTTATCTCTTTCGGGTCAAGGTACATACACGATCAAAGGCATCATTTACAGCGGCGGAAATCTTTCGACAAATCAAGGTTCAAGCGGAATAACGCTTGACGGCTGTATGATAGCGGAGAAGGATATATTAATCGGCGGCAGCGCACACACATATAACGAATCAGGCGCAACGCTCTCCATTTATTCCAGAAGCGGCGATATCACTCTCTATTCCCAACAGGGTGGCTTTGATTCCTGGGGAATAATCTATGCGCCGAAAGGCAATGTTGCACTCGCATCGGGAAGTTTTGACATTCACGGAAGCATCATCGGCAACACAATAACCTGCAACCCCGGCGGACTTAATATGTCATATAACGACCGTCAACTCCCGTATTCAAAGAAGGTAAAAGCATCTGTACTGATTGAATGATAAAAAACAGCCCATCGGAAAAAACCGATGGGCTGTTGCATATTCAATATGATTATTTTTCTTCCTTCTTCTTGTGGAAGAGAATCTTATCAACGGGGAAATAGAGGAAGAACTGAACAGCAGAGCAAATCATTGTTGCAATGTTCTTTGCAGCTGCTTCTTCAAGCTCCCAACCGACAAATACTTCCTTGAGAGTGGGGTTAAGCCAAGCTGAGAAGAAGATAAGAGCGATTGTGAAAACTATGTAAATGGGAAGTGCAACGGCAACGTTTGCGCCCGAGTTGAAGGTCTTTTCTTTGTTAACAAAGAAGGCAACAATCTGAGCAATGATGTTGGCAACATTGCTTACGATGAAATAACCGAGACCGCCAACTGCAACGGGATAAACAAATACCCACCAAGAGAAATCCTGGCTGTAAAGGTCAGCAATTGCGGGGATGAGGTTAAGTGTGTTGAGAAGAACAAACTGAACAATCATTGCAAGAAGGCTTACAACGATGAACTTAACGAACTGCCAGATTGTTACAAGAAGTGAGCCTTTGCTCTCGGCAGCTTTGTCGATCTGATTTAATTTACCCATTTTAAAAATCTCCTAACATTTTGTATTCAATGCATTATATCATAATTTTGACTGTGTTGGCAAGTCAAAAAATAGGGTCTGTTTTTGTGCAAAATTACTCAACAATATCAATAAGAATGTCCGAGCAACTCGGTTTTTCTTTTCCGATTGTCACGGAATCAGCAAATTTTGCAGCCGCATTATCAATCATTTTTTCATTCGAGCAATAAAACGTAGCGATTATTTCACCCTTTTCAACCCAATCGCTCGTCTTTTTGTGAAGAATAATTCCTGCAGACGGGTCAATTTCATCCTCTTTGCAAAGTCTGCCTGCACCAAGATCAACGCAGACCGAGCCGATTCCCTCGGCATTCATATGAACAATATATCCGCTTTCGGGTGATGTAAAGTTATATTCAGCAGCTGCTTTCGGGAACAAATCCGTGTTACGTAAATATTCCGGATTGCCGCCCTGAAGAGAAACCATTTCGCAAAGTTTTTCAAGAGCGGAGCCGTCATCGATTTTTGATTTTGCAAGAGCTTTGCATTCTTCGAATCCGCCTTTGCCCGCAAGCTGAAGAAGCTTTGCGGCAAGAAGAAGTGAAATTTCAGTCAAATCATCGGGACCGTTACCCTTGAGAGTATCAACCGCTTCAATAATTTCAAGTGAATTGCCGATATTGTGGCCAAGCGGAACATCCATATCGGTAATCAGCGCCGCAATTTTTCTGCCCGCTCCCCTGCCGATTTCAACCATTTTTTCTGCAAGAAGCTTTGCAGATTCTTCGTCTTTCATAAACGCACCGCTTCCGCATTTGACATCAAGCACGATGCACTCCGCACCACCCGCAAGCTTTTTGCTCATAATACTTGATGCTATCAGAGAAACATTATCAACCGTTGCGGTCACATCACGCAAAGCGTAAAGCTTTTTATCTGCAGGGCAAAGCTTGCCCGACTGACCCGTTACACATATACCGCATTGATTGACAATTGAAATAAATTCATCGGATTCAAGCGATGTTCTGAAGCCCGGAATGGATTCAAGCTTGTCAACCGTACCGCCAGTATGGCCGAGACCTCTGCCACTCATTTTTGCAATTTTAACTCCGCAGGAGGCAACAATGGGAGCAACAATCAGAGTTGTTTTATCGCCCACACCGCCGGTTGAATGCTTGTCGCCGGTAATGCCGTCTATCCCCGATAAATCCGCCATATCTCCCGAACGTGCCATAGCATCGGTCAGTTCAAGCGTTTCCCTTTCGTTCAGACCGTTGAAGCATATAGCCATAAGAAGTGCCGAAAGCTGATAATCGGGCACACTGCCGTCTGCCGCAGAAAATGCAAAACATTCAATCTCCTCTTTTGATAATTCAAATCCGTCACGCTTTTTTCGGATAATGTCAACAAAATTCATATCATACCTCACGTTTATCAAAAGATAAAGGAAGAAGCTCGGATAACTTCATAACCCTGTAATCATCAGCGTTTTTTGCGATGATAATTTCGAAATCAGCGGAACAGAATTCCTTCATAACCTGCCTGCACACTCCGCACGGAGGGCAGTAATTACCGGGTGTTTCATTCTCTGCTTCTCCGCCGACAACGGCAATTTTCACGAAGTCACGTTTACCTTCCGAAACAGCTTTAAAAAACGCTGTTCTTTCTGCACAATTAGTCGGTGAAAACGCTGAATTCTCAATGTTGCATCCCGTATAGACCATTCCGTCAGAACATAAAAGAGCTGCACCGACGGAAAAACCCGAATACGGCGAATATGACATTTTTCTTGCGTCGAGTGCAAGATTAACGAGTTCTGAATTATTCATCGGCTGTCTCCAAAGCTATCTCAATCATTTTATTGAAGGTCTGCTCTCTTTCAAGAGCGGTGCATTCTTCTCCGCCCGCAAGCGGGCAATCGGAAATCGTGCAGATTGCAAGAGCCTTCTTTCTGCTTCTTGCGGCGTTCATATAGAGTGCGGCAGCTTCCATTTCAACCGCAAGAACGCCCATCTTCTGCCAGTCGGCAAGACTTGAAGCATCATCATAGAAATTATCGGAAGAAAGAATGTTACCTGTAAACGGCTTCACCCCGAGTTTTTCGGCGGCATCTACAGCCTTCTGAAGAGTTGCAAAATCAGCCGTAGGGGCAAATGTGCCGGGGAGTCTGTATTGCTCGGCATATGCCGAATTTGTGCACGCACCGAGGCCGAAAACAACGTCACGAAGATGAAGCTCGGGGCTGATTGCACCCGCAGAACCGACTCTGATTATCGTATCAACATCATAAAAATTATAAAGCTCGTAGGAATAAATTCCGATTGACGGCATACCCATACCCGATGCCATAACGGAAACACGCTTTCCTTTATAGTATCCCGTATATCCCTGCACACCCCTTGTGTTGTTGACAAGCACGGGATTTTCAAGAAAATTCTCCGCAATATATTTTGCTCTCAAAGGGTCACCGGGCATAAGCACGGTTTTTGCAAAAGCATCTTTTTCTGTTGCCGCAATATGCGGTGTAGGTAAACTGCTCATAAAGTCCTCCTTAATATCCCGTTACCTCTTGATTCTTCACAAGCTTGACGATTGCGCTTGTACCGAGTCTTTCACATCCGAGATTGAGATAATCCTCCGCATCTTCAAACGAACGGATTCCTCCCGCGGCTTTCATCTTAACATCGGGTCCGATATGCTTTGCAAAGAGCGCGATATCCTCTCTTGTTGCACCGCCTTTTGAAAAACCTGTTGATGTCTTTATAAAATCGGCACCTGATTCGGTAACGACTCTGCACATCTCAATTTTTTCTTCGTCGGTGAGAAGGCAGGTTTCGATTATAACCTTTAATATTTTATCACCGCAAGCCGCTTTTACTTCTTTTATTTCATTTAAAATTTCATCAAATCTTCCGCTTTTTGCGTGACCGACATTGATGACCATATCAACTTCATCAGCACCGTTTTCGACAGCGGTTTTTGCTTCAAAAGCCTTTACGGCGGCGGTTGAATAACCGTTGGGGAAACCGATGACGGTGCATATTGCGAGCTTGCCCTCAACATAATCCGACGCCTGCTTAACATATGACGCGGGAATACACACGCTTGCGGTTTTATATTTCATTCCGTCATCGCAAATCTGCTTTATTTCATTCCACGTTGCATCAACGGCAAGAAGCGTGTGGTCGCAATGTGAAAGAATCTTTTTAATATTCATATTTATTATTCCTCCGGAAGAGCATATTTTTCAATCATCTGAGCAACTCCGTCCTCTGCGTTGGAGGGTGCGGAATATCTTGCGCTTGCCTTGCAGATTTCATCACCGTTTTCCATCGCAAACGAATAATGCGCAAAATTAAGCATCGTTGAATCGTTTGATGCATCGCCGAATGACATCATTTCACCTGCACCTATGTCAAGGATTTCTCCGAGACCTTTAAGTGCCGTGCCTTTATCTGAGCCGACCGCTGTTGCGGAAACAACGCCTGCAAGCGCCGAGGTCAGAACAAGGCCGTGAGATTCAAAGAAATCAAAAATGGTGTTTTTCAAATCCGCATTGCCGTAAAAAACATCAATAAGCTCGGCTTCTTTCCCCTCTGTGGCGGCAATAATATCATCGCAGACAGTCAGCTTTGACGCAAACTCATCAAGAAACACGGTGGGCAGACCCGTATTTTTAAAATACTTTTCCGCACCTTTCTGCACATAAATTTCGCCGTCTATATAAATGTTATAATAAACAGGTAAAG
The DNA here is from genome assembly GCA_045535475.1 of Acutalibacteraceae bacterium. Lineage (GTDB taxonomy): Bacteria > Bacillota > Clostridia > Oscillospirales > Acutalibacteraceae > CAG-177. The sequence continues at coordinate 40,457 of JAZSLR010000142.1, forward strand.
ACGCAAGCAGTCTGACCGCTTCCGATGTTATTTCAGCCGAAACGGTGTTTCGGTAAATAAACTTTCCGTTGTTTCTGTCATAAACAGATGCACCGTTTGAGCATACAACATAGTCAACAAACGGAATCTGCGCCGTAACACCTTCCGTAAAGCTTAAAGCACGTCCCGTTGCAATTGCGATTTTTATTCCTTTGTTATGTGCCGACATAAGCGCGCTCTTTGTTCTCGGTGCTACCGTAAGATGATCGGGTGACATAAGAGTTCCGTCAAGATCGGAAGCAATCAGTTTTATTGACATTTTATTTCTCCTTGCAAAAACTTCCTGATTTTTCAATATTTAATATTTGATTATTATATCATTTAAAAAGAATATATGTCAAGAAATGATAAATAACTTGTAATTACCATTGATTGGATATATAATAAAAAAATCTAAAACAAACGGGGTGTAAGAATTTGAACAGACAGTCACAAACCCAAAAGCAAAAACCGTCAAAAAAAGATATAATTATTTTTGCTCTTATGGGATGCACCGCTGTGCTCATCACCATTTCGGGAATCATTTATAATCAGAGTTTTCTGCGTATATTGCCGCTCTATGTATCGCTTTTCATTGCGCTTCTTCAATCCCGCATCAACCGTTTTGCAAGTCTTATAGGAAGCGTAAATTCCCTGCTTTATGCCGCGGTTTATGTTCACTATAATCTGTACGGCTCGGGATTATCGGCATTGTTATTTTCGTTCCCGATTCAGCTGTTAACCTTTATCAGATGGAACAAACATAAAAGCGGTCATTCAACCATCCTTCGTCAGATGAGCCGCCGTAACCTTATTCTGCTTCTGCTCGGTTTCTCGGTTGTTTTGGTTGCAATGTGGTTTTTGCTTCCGCTTATCGGTTCGCAATATGTTTTTCTCGACAGTGCAACAACGCTTCTCGGAATTCTGATTTATTTCCTTACAATGTTTGCATATGTTGAATACCCGTTCTTTATGCTTATAAACGGCGCCGTAAACATCTTTCTGCACATTCAGATGCTGAAGGACTCTCCTGAAATTATGCCGTTTCTTATCTTTGCGGTTTATTCGTTCATATGCACCGTTTTTGCTTTCTTTGAAGCAAGAAAGCTTTATAAAATTCAGCAGCAGAACAAAACCATATCAGACAATAAAGCATTGGAGATGACAGAATGAAAATTGAGCTTATCGGAAAGCCCGAAACAATTATGTCGAATCCGCACAGCCGCCACAGTTACTTTGCATGGCCAACCGTATCTCTTTTGCAAAACGGAACAATCGCAGTCGGTGCATCGGGATTCAGAATCGAACACGTCTGCCCGTTCGGAAAAGCGGTTATTTCCTACAGCTGCGACAACGGAAAGACCTATACCCCGCCCGCACCCGTAATCGACACTCCTCTTGACGACAGAGATGCGGGAATATGCACCTTCGGTAAAAGCGGAATGATATTCACATCATTCAACAATACCGCCGAAATGCAGAGAGGTTATAATCAGGATAACGAATATGCCCAAAGCTACATCAATACGATAACCAAAGAAGAGGAAGACAAATATCTGGGAGCAAATTTCAGAATAAGCAAAGATTTAGGAATCACTTTCGGAGAGATTCATCATTCTCCCGTCACCTCCCCTCACGGACCGACCGAGCTTAAAGACGGAACGATTCTTTGGGCAGGAAATAATTTTAACGATGTTCAAAGCGGAATTGAAGTTCATAAATTAAATCCCGAAAACGGCGAAACGGAATTTCTCGGAAAAATCACGACAGACAGCAAAGATTTCTTTCTCAACGAGCCTCACCTGATTGAACTGACTGACGGAACGCTCATATGCCATATAAGAGCCGACAGTGATAACGACACCGTATTCACGGTTTTCCAAAGCTTTTCATATGACAAAGGAAAAACCTGGACTGCACCCGAAATGCTTCTTGATGAAACCGGCGGCGCTCCTCCTCACCTTATATTGCTCAGCTCGGGAATTCTTCTCTGCACTTACGGACGCAGAAAAAACCCTTACGGAATTATGGCGATGATAAGCCTTGACGGAGGCAACAGCTGGGAAAAGGATATAAGAATTTACGAAAACTACGTTACCGATGACATCGGATACCCCTCAACTGTCGAGCTTTCTGACGGAACACTGCTAACCGTATTTTATGCATCGGAGACAGACGGTAAACCATGCGAAATTATGCAGCAAAAATGGAAAATAAATATTGAATAAAAAAGAAACCAAGAAAGGGTGCCACTTTCTTGGTTTCTGAATTTTCAAGGGAGAATGTTGCCTGCCGCGCGGTAAATTTCATACCATTCTTCACGGGTAATATTTACCTCACTCGCTTTTATGCAGTCGGTCAGACGGGTAAGATTGGTTGTACCCGTAACGGGCTGCATTTTTGCGGGATGACGGAGTATCCACGCAAAAGCAACCGTGGTTTTTGAAACACCGTATTTTTCGCCTATGGACTGAAGTGTTTTGTTGAGCTCGGGGAATTTTTCGTTGTCTATGAAACATCCTTCAAAGAATCCGTACTGCATCGGCGACCACGGCTGAACGGTTATTTTATTGAGTCTGCAGAAATCAAGCACTCCGCCGTCACGGTTCACCGCAGAATCGTTATACATATTAACGTTGATTCCCGACTGAATCATCGGGGCGTGCATTATCGAAAACTGAAGCTGATTGACACACAGAGACATATCCAAGCAGGACTGCAAAAGCTGAATCTGATATGGATTCTGATTGGACACGCCGAAATGCCGCACCTTACCCGAAGCCTTAAGCTCATCAAACGCTTTTGCAACCTCTTCAGGCTCCATAAGCGCATCGGGACGGTGGAGAAGAAGAACGTCAATATATTCCGTGCCGAGTCTTTCAAGGCTTCCGTTAACGGAGTTGACGATATGTTCATAAGAAAAATCGAATCTGCCCTGACGGATTCCGCATTTTGTCTGGATAATTATATTCTCACGCACTGAAGGAGTGACGGCATTCCCGAAAACCGATTCGCTTTTACCGCCGCCGTAAATATCCGCGTGGTCAAAGAAATTTGCATCGTTTTCAAGTGCCGTATTAATAAAAGCCGAAACTTCTTTTTCATTCATATTGCTGATTCGCATACATCCGACTGCAACCGTCGGCACCTGCAAACCGCTTTTTCCCAGTTCTATATTATACATTTTATCTCTCCTTATGTTTTAATCATTATCATACATAACGATAAAATCATTTTATTCATTATATAACATCTCTTTTTTCAATGCAATATCCTCATCAGTATGATTACTGTACAATATTTTTTTTAAATGTATAAATACTTATTTTTAGCTTGAAAACGAAAAAATCTTATAATATAATTTTAATGTAAAATAAAAACGGAGGTATTTATATGAACTCAAAATACCCTAATCTTTTGTCACCCGGAAAAATCGGTAAGGTTGAGCTTCGCAACAAAACAGTTATGGCGGCAATGGGAATGAGCCAGAGCAACGGCGGATTTGTCAACGAAGCTGTCCTCAATCACTATGCCGAAAGAGCAAAAGGCGGCGTGGGCGCAATAATCGTTGAAGTTACCTGCGTTGATTCCCCTCTCGGACTCAACACAAAGGGTATGCTTATTATCGATGACGATAAATATATCCCCGGAATGGCTCAGCTTGCCGATGCTATTCACGACGGCGGTTCAAAAGCATTTTTGCAGATTTCGCATACAGGCAGAGGTGCAAGAAGAAAGATCATCGGCGATCAGCCCGTCGGACCGAGCGCAGTTGCAATGCCCTATTCATATATGATGGGTCTTGCAAACGAAACTCCCCGAGCATTGACAATTGATGAAATAAATGACATTGAAGAAAAATATGCTCAGGCGGCACTTCGCGCAAAAAAAGCAGGCTTTGACGGAGTTGAAATCCACGCTGTCGGTTATTATCTCGGTCAGCAGTTTTTATCAAAAACCGCAAATATACGCACGGACGAATACGGCGGAAGCCGTGAAAACAGAATCCGTTTTCATCTCAACATAATCAGAAGAATCCGCGAGCTTTGCGGCGAAGATTTTGCAATAATCGTAAAGCTTTCCGTAATTGAAATGGGCAAAGACGGCGGCATTTCAATGCTTGACGGTCTTTACTACTGTAAAGAATTACAGAAAGCAGGCGTTGATGCAATAGAAGTGCTTGCAGGCATCTGGTCGGGCGAAGCAGGTAAAAATCAGAAACCCGAATCGGCATATTCCGACTGTATGGCTGTTGCGCTTTGTCTTGTTATGAAAATCGGTCTTATGCTCACCGCAGGCAAAAAGAAAATAACTCTTATCGGCGGCGGACGTGCGCAGAATCCCGTTGCATCCGAAAAAGCACTCAAATCGGGTCAGTGCGATTTGATTTTCATCGGTCACGGTTTGCTTGCACAGCCCGACCTCGTTAATCTTATCAACGAGGACAGAGAAGACGAAATCCGTCCCTGCATCGGCTGCGGTCATTGCGTTGACCATCAGCTCCAGCACGGTGAAAGAGCGATTTGCTCGGGCAATGCGGTGCTTGCGAGAGGCAATAATGATTACAGCATAAAGCCTGCCGAAACAAAGAAAAAGGTTGTTGTTATCGGAGCAGGTGTTGCAGGTGTTGAAGCGGCAAGAATTGCGGCGATGAGAGGTCACAGCGTTGATATTTATGATATGGCCGACAAAGTCGGCGGTCAGATGAATCTCGCCTGCAAGCCTCCTTTCAAACAGCATCTCGGTCTTATGAAGCCTTATCTTGAAAGACAGCTTGAGCTGCACGGTGTAAACGTTCATCTCGGCAAAAAACTTACTAAAGAAGATGTTCTGAATATGAATACCGATGCCGTTGTGTGCGCAACGGGAGTTAAACCCGTTAAATTAAACATTGAAGGTGCGGAAAGGGCTGTTAATGCGATTGACATTCTGGACGGCGCATCAAGCGGAAAGAATGCCGTTGTTATCGGCGGCGGTTCAATCGGCTGTGAAACCGCAGAATTCCTTGCAAAGCAGGGCAAGAAGGTAACAATAATTGAAATGACGGACACTCTTGCCGGAAACACGGGCAAAACCGACCAGACCATATTGCTCGGCCATCTCAAAGGAAACGGTGTTAAGCTCCTCACGGAATGCAAGGTTGAAAAAATCACCGCAACAGACGTTGTCTATAAATCAAAAGACGGCAAAACAAATTCCGTCAAAGCTGATACGGTTGTGCTTGCAGTCGGCGGCAGACCCGATACAGCGCTTTACGATTCACTTAAAGAAGAGGTAAAAGAAATTTATAATATCGGCGACTCAAACGGCGGCGGAATTATCCCGAATGCCGTTTATGAGGGATATACGGTCGGTAATATGATATAAGAATAACCGTGTAGCTTTATCGGCTACACGGTTTTGTTTTGTTATATTATGAAAAAATTTCCGCAAAGAAATTATACACAACGGACATTGCATTGAAAATATATCCCATAATTCTGAATGACGAGGTGAATATTGCGGAAATCTCAATGTCTTTGCCTTCTGACTGAATTACAGGTGCGGCATCGCTTCCGAGATTGAGCTCATTAAGCTTGTCAAGAATAACCCTTGCAATAATTTCATTGCCCTGTGCGCTGGGATGTATGTCATCATCAGCATAGTTTGCCATATCGTCGCCGAGTGCTGCTCCGACATCAACAATAACAATTTCATCGGGATTTTCCGAGTTGTATCGTTCTATTGCGGCGTTGATTCTGTCCGCACCCTGCTGATAAGGCGCTCTCAAATAGCCAGACTGCGGATTATAAAGAGTCTGCATAAGGATAACGGCATCGGCATTGTGTGAATTGATGATATCGATTATTTCGCAGAATTCTTCGTAAAAATTATCTGCAATGGCATCGAACTGTGCGTGGTCATTTTTAACGATTGAATCAAACATAAGTCCTATGAGGTTACTCATAAGAAAGTTGTTTCCGCCGATTGAAATGCTGATGATATCCGCTTTTTCCAAGTCGGCAATTACCGTTTCGTCATTCAAGCGGTTTATAAGATTTGTTGTTGTGTGACCCGGAATTGAGTGATTGGCATAATCATAACCGTTGGTGTCCGCAACGATTTTTCCGTAGCAGGCCTCTCTTGAATTTAAAATGCCCGAGCCGTAAGCAATTGAATCACCGAGCACAAGATAAAACGGCTTTTCGGCATCTGCGTATCCGCAAACCGTGAATATGCAGAAAATCATTGCAAGGCTTAAAATAATTGCTGTTAATTTTTTCATTTTAAATTTCTCCTTACCTTTTTTCTTAAATATATCACCCCTTTATTTTTTAGTCAACATTTTCTTTTAAAATATCAGAACAATATTGATGAATGTTGAACAAAATTAAACACATCAATAGCAATTTCGTTATTGAAACAAAGAAGTATTCAAAGTATAATGAAATTATAAAATGAACAAAGAGGTGTTCAAATGAAAAAGAGATTTCTGAAAATTTTATCGCTTGTGCTTGTTTTGTCACTTCTGACAGGCAATACCGCCTTTGCGACAAGCGGTGATGTTGACCCCGAAATCATTGCCGAAACCAGTGAAACGGCGGTGCAGATTGAGAGCGAAGGCATTGTTCTTCTCAAAAATGAAGAAAACTTTCTTCCGCTTGAAAACAAAAAGGTTAATATTTTCGGTGCAGGCTCGGTTTGTCCGTTTTTCGGCGGTGCAGGCTCGGGTGCGATAACAACCGATGACCCCGTAACTCTTTATGAAGCTTTTGAGGCAGAGGGCATTGAATATAACTCCGAGCTTCGTGCGCTTTATGAAAAGCATTGTCTTTCAAACGAGCTCCCCAAAACAGACAACACAGTTATCAACAATCTTCTTCAGGTGCTTCTTGCAAAGAATACTCTTGAAGAAATGAACCCGAAGTATCTCACAAACGAGCTCCTCGAAAATGCCGTTAAATTTTCGGATACCGCTGTAATTGTTATCAGCCGCACAAGTGCGGAGGGCACTGACCACACGGTTGAAACTCTCAGTATTTCCGATGACGAAAAAGCGATGATTGAAAAGGTAACATCTGCATTTGAGAATGTTGTTGTCCTTTTCAACATCGGCAATGTTATGGAAATGGGCTGGATTGATGAATACGAGAGCATCAAAGCGGCGGCGATTATCTGGATTCCCGGTGAATTCGGTATGACCGCGGTTCCTCAGATGCTCAACGGTAAGGTCAATCCTTCGGGCAGACTGACTGATACAATCTCATATAAAATCGACGACCATCCTTCAAGCGAATGCTTCGGCAGCAATAAATACAACGGTGGCGAGCATTTCGTTGAATATTATGAAGGAATCTATATCGGTTACCGCTATTTCGAAACCTTCGCAAAGGATAAGGTGCAGTATCCGTTTGGCTACGGTCTTTCATACACGAGCTTTGAAAAAGAGGTTATTTCAACCGATTTCAATGCGGATGAAATAACCGTAAAAGTCAAGGTCACCAACACGGGTGACAGAGCAGGCAAAGAGGTTGTTCAGCTTTATTACAGCGCACCCTATACCGATGGCGGCATTGAAAAGAGCGCAATCTGTCTCGGAGGATTTGCAAAAACAAAGCTTCTCAATCCCGACGAAAGCGAAACTCTCACAATTTCATTCAAGACCGATGATATGGCATCATATGATTACAAAGAAAATGAAGCCTGGGTGCTTGAAAAAGGTACATATAAAATTATTGTTGCAAACAACGTCAGAGAACATCTTGCATCCTATGATTATGAAATTGCCGAAACAAAGATAATCAAAAACGATTCCGCTACGGGAACTGAAATTGAAAATCTTTTTGAAGATGTTTACAGCGGATATGAAATAATGTCGAGAGCCGATGTGAACGGCACATACCCCTCGCTCCGTGAACTTAACAAGAACGATTATCTGATTGACGTTGATAAAACACCCGACCCCGTAACCGAAGGCGAAGCACCGAAGATGGGGGCCAGATATGATAAGACCATAACCCTGCAGGATGTTGCAGAAGATGAAACTCTCTGGGATGCGTTCCTTGACCAGCTCACACTCGATGAAATGACGATGCTTGTTATCAACGGCGGTTATGAAACCCACGGCGTTGAGCGTCTCGGAATTCCTCATACAATGGATAACGACGGACCCTCAAGCGTTAAAGGAAGAAACGGTCTCGTTTATACCGATAGCGGTACGGCTTATCCCTGCGCAACTGCAATCGGATGCACCTGGAATGTTGACCTTGCTTATGAAATGGGTAAGGGTGCAGGCAAGGAAGCAGCAGATATGGGTACTGACACCTGGTATGCACCCGGTGCAAATATCCACCGCAATCCCCGAGGCGGCAGAAACTTTGAATATTTTTCCGAAGACCCGATTATCTCGGGAATTATGGCAGCTGAAATCATCAAGGGTGCAAATTCCCAAAGCCTTGTCACAACAATAAAGCATTTTGCCCTCAACGACCAGGAATCTCACAGAAACGGTATTTTTACCTGGTGCGATGAGCAG
>JAZSLR010000041.1:0-2702 GCA_045535475.1 Acutalibacteraceae bacterium
ATTCTTGACGGCGCAACTGATAAAATTGCTTTGACTTTTTCAGAAAAAGAATACTACAGCTTCAACACAGGCCTTGAATTACCCGACGGCGGAGAAAAAATCTTTGATGAAATTTCAGAAATCATTAAACAGTATAAGCAAGGAGATGATTAACCTTGTCAACAATTCTTGAACAGAAATGTCCGTGCTGCGGCGGTGCCGTTGAGTTCAACACCGGTGCACAAAGGTTGAAATGCCCTTACTGCGACACCGAGTTTGATATTACCGCTATGCCCGAAGATACATCAAATGAGGTTGAGCAAATCAACTGGAATTCGCAGGGCGCACAGTGGGGCGCAGGCGAAACAGACGGTATGAGCGTTTATGCCTGCAATTCCTGCGGCGGTGAAATTGTTGCCGACACAACAACGGGCGCAACAACCTGCCCTTATTGCGGCAATCAGGTCGTTATGAAGGGACAGTTTTCAGGTGCGTTGAAGCCCGATCTTGTAATTCCTTTCAAGCTCGATAAAAAAGCGGCAAAGGAAGCACTCAAAAAGCATATCTCAACAAAAAAATTCGTGCCGAAATCATTCCTTACCGACAACCGCCTCGAAGAAATCAAAGGTGTATATGTACCTCATTGGCTTTTCACCTGTGATGCAATCGGCAACGCAAACTATAAAGCTACAAAGGTAAAGAAGTGGTCGGACGAAAATTACGAATACACCGAAACCTCGTATTTTGACATTTACAGAAGCGGCAATATAGGCTTTGACAACATTCCCGTTGACGGCTCAACCAAAATGCCCGACGACCTTATGGAATCCGTTGAGCCCTTTGATTTGACGCAGGCTGTTGATTTCAATACCGCATATCTCGCAGGCTATCTTGCGGATAAATACGATGTAACGGCAGAAGACAGTATGCCAAGAGCCAACGAAAGAATAAGACAGAGCATTATTGATTCGTTCAAAGAAACCGTAAAGGGCTATGACGAGGTTGGAAATCAGGGTGCAAATATGAGCGTTGCAAACGGGTTATACAAATATGCCCTCTATCCCGTATGGCTTCTCAACACAAAGTGGAACGGTGAAAACTTCACCTTCGCAATGAACGGACAGACGGGTAAATTCGTCGGTAATATCCCGACTGATAAAAAAGCCGTCACCAAGGCTTCGCTTCTGCTCGGTGCAGGCATTGGCGCTGTAATCTACGGCCTTCTGTGGCTGATAGAGCTGCTTTAAGGAGGTGCGGAATATATGACTAAAAAGATTTTTTCAATTCTGTTTGCTGTCTTAATCAGTATTACATTTGTTGTTTCCGCATCAGCCGAAACCTATATGCACGTTGCCGACTACGCAGATAAGCTTACGGGAACGGAGTTTGAGGAGCTTGAGTCCGTTGCCGAAAAATTAGAAAATACTTACGGCGTTTGCGTTATGGTCTGCATTGTCAACGAAACAACAGGTATGGGCGACGAGGCTTATGCCGAGTGGGTTTATACTGACAGCACGGATAACGAAAACGGCATAATTCTGCTTCATAATGACGGCGAAAACACTTATGCTGTATTCACATCGGGCAATGCCGATGAGATATTCGGCGATGAAGCCGTCAATGAAATGCGTGATGCTTACGACTCCAACGACAGTTATTACGGCGGCGTTTATGACTATTATTCGGTAGCCGAAAAACATCTTGAAGCAGGCTATTACAGTTCTGATGATTCCGAACAGGAGCCTGTAATTACAACGGGAGATACCGAAGAAAAAGACGGTGTTGGCATCATCTGGCTCCCCGTTTCACTCGGTATAGGCTTGCTTGTGGGCTTCCTTATCATCAATTCAATTGCGTCAAAGAATAAATCAGTACATATGCAGAAAAATGCAACGGTTTACACCAGACCCGGCAGTATGATTATTACGGGCAGTGCAGATAACTTCCTTTATAACAACGTTGAACGCAAAGAAAAACCGAAGCAGGAAAACAAAAATTAACAGGAGGTAATACCAATGGGATTTTTTGATTCACTCAAAAGGCAGGCAGAATCTGCACTCAAAAGAGAAGTTTCTCAGAGCATTAACAAAGCGGTGAACAATGCCGTGCAGGCAGTAGGCAAGGGCAGAAACCACACCGAAACCTTTACCTTTGCTTCACTTCCGACAAATGTTGCCGAGCTTAAAGCTCTGCCCGAGGCAAGCCTTGATTCCGCCTTCAAAACAACAGCACTCACTCTTGCGGCTTTGTGTAACTATGAGCACAACCCCGACGCAACAATTGAAATGCTCAACTTCCTTAAAGGTCCTGCAGAAGTCAGCGGCTTTGAAAAGCAGTTTATCAAAGAGCATCTCGGCTCGGAAGGCTATAAGGCTCGTTCATATTTTGACGGTGCGACTCCTCAGAACAGCTATAAGCCCGACGTGCCCTATAAAATTACCGTTATCGAAAATCCTTATTCCTTCGATAATGCTGATTGGGCAACGCTTTATGTTCAGAGCGGCGGTGCAGATAACCCCAGACCTGTGAAGCTTCGCAGAAAGCCCTCAACAGGCCAGTGGTTCCTTGTCGAAATCCAGTGCCTTGAGGATATCCGTGTGCCCGTAGAGGAAGACCCCTGGGCATAACGAATAATTAATTTTAATAAGGAGAATTATTATGAAAAAATTATTTGCAGTTCTTCTTGCACTTACAATGCTGTTTTCCTTTGCCGCCTGCGGTGA
>JAZSLR010000027.1:0-3144 GCA_045535475.1 Acutalibacteraceae bacterium
AAACCTTAAACATATTCCGCGCAGCACCGATGTTGTTCTTTATACGGGCGAACAGTTTGAAGAACTCAGTAAACTCCATAAAAAATGTGCTTTGAGAGAAAATCTGATGACTCTGCGTGAGGAAAAAAAGCATTTCTGCGACACACCCCTCGAAAGAGCAGACTATACATATATAAGATATGATGCAGACGGAGTTGCGGACGGTTATGTGCGCTTTACCGTCAGCAGACCCAATGACCTTTTCGTTGAAGAGCTGTTTGTTCTTTCGCCTGAAGCACTTTACGGTTTAATCGGATTTTTGCGCAATTACGACGGTATGGTTAAAAATCTGATTGTCAGAAAACAGTATCAGGGCAGTGATTTTGCCTGTGTTGCAGACAGAATTGACGGTGTGACATATGAATATAACGGCGGAGCAGCGGGAAGAATCTATAACCTGCAAAAGCTTCTCGAAAACAACGCTTATCCCGAAGAACACGGTGCTTTTCGCTTGAGATGTATTGACGAATTTGAGCAGAACAACGGGATTTTCGAGGTTGAATATCAGAAGGGAAAAGCGGTTGTCACACGCAAATCGGAAGGCGATTATGATATATCTCTCACCGCGCCTGCCGCCGCAAGGCTTATGCTTGCGGGTGAAGGACATAATTCGCAGACCGCTTTATTTATTGACGGCGTTGAAATAAAAGGAGATGCAGATGATTTCTTCAGAGCATTCCCTTACCGTCACACACGTTTTACTGACAGCAGCTGGTCGATTTAGTAAAGTAACATCACTGAACGGAGATGATAAAAATGACAAAAAGATTTGTTTCTGCAGTTCTTGTTTGCGTTATAGTTTTATCTTTGTGTGCGATTCCTGTATCTGCCGCCGAAACGGGCTTCTCAGTTGCAGATGCAGTTATAGTATTATCCGAAAATGCAAGCGTCACGGATAACTATGCCGCAAGCCGTCTTAAATATTATCTTGACGAAATTACGGGTAGCGATATTGAAATTGTAAACGGTGAAACGCAAAGAGAATACAAAATCGCCTTGCAGGGTGTAACGGATGATGCCGACGGAAGCTATACCGTAACTTCGACCCAAAACGAGCTTGTTATCATCGGTTCGGGCAACAAAGGAACGATAAACGGCGTTTACCGCTTCCTTGAAGAATTCTGCGGCTGTCATTGGTATGAATCAGGGGTTATTGTAATCCCCGATAATGAAAATCTTACCGTTCCCAATGGGATAAAAGTTGAATATACTCCATTCTTTGAGTATACGGAAACAGATACAAGAAGCTCGGCGGATGCAGAGTTTTCTCTTGCAAACGGTCTTACCGGCGGAATTTACAAAGACCTTACAGCCGAGCAGGGAGGTGCGGTTGAATACATAGGCGGTTCAAGCCACACCCTTGTCAATCAATACTGTAAACCCTCGGTTTATTTTGAGGATCATCCCGAATACTTTGCGCTTGTTGACGGCGTGAGAACGGGAACTCAGCTTTGCCTTACCAATGAGGATGTCAAGGATATCGTAACCTCGCAGGCTCTTGCATTGCTTGAAGAAAAACACAATCCCGATGCGGATTTGCAGATTTTATCGGTTACTCAGGCTGATAACGGATATTACTGCCAATGCGAAAACTGTAAAGCTCTTGACGAAGCAAACGGCTCTCAGGCGGGCACGATGATAACTTTTGCAAACGAAATTGCAAAGCGCATCAAAGCTGACGGCAAATATGATAATCTTGCAATCGACACCTTTGCCTATCAATATACACGCAAGGCACCCACGGCTGTTGTACCCTGTGAGGATGTTATTGTTCGCTTGTGTTCAATAGAATGCTGCTTCGGTCATACTCTTGACGACCCCGACTGTGAGAGAAACATCTCTTTTATGAACGCTCTTTCAGAATGGAGTAAAATCTGCAATAGACTTTATATATGGAACTACAATCTTAACTGCGATGAAAGCATGAACATCTATGCAAACTTCGGTGTTATGCAGAGAAACACACAGATTTTTTATGAGCATAACGTGAAGGGCATATATCAGCAGGGTGTTTATTACATTTCCGAAAGCGACGGAGAATTCGGCGAAATGAAAACCTATCTGCTTTCAAAGCTTATGCAGAATCCTTACCTTGACTTTGACGAAGAAATGACAGGGTATATGACGGCGGTTTACGGCAACGGCGGAGTATATCTTAAAGAATTCATAGATATCGTAACGGAGCATGCCGTTACAAAATACAAGCATCTCTATATTGAAGAGGATTCACGCTTTTCGCTTCCGGGTATGATGCCGTGGGAAGTCAGCCGATGCGATGAACTTTGGGAAAAGGCAAAAGTTCAGGCGAAAAACGAAGAACAGTTGAGCCGTATACTCCGTTCGGAACTCTGCTGGAGATATTGGAAATGCTCCAATATGCGCTCGGAATTTTCGTTGTTTCAGCATCCGTATCTGTGGATGAAGGCAAGAAAAGACCTTTATAACGATTTTGTTAAATTCGGTATTACCCGAATGGGTGAAAGACCCGGACACGAGCTTTCCGATAACGATTTAAGGCATCTGACAAGAAGAATCTATACATGGATAACCCTTTATGATGAGCCGATATGGGATGCCATCAATCCCTATGCCGTTGCTTTCTATGAGCTTATGGAAAATCTTTATACAACCATGCATAAATGATGCGGATTAAAACTCAGGTAAAAATATGAAATATTACATAGCACAGTTTCTGGGAGTGCTTGTTACTCTGGGAGTAATACTGACCCTCCAATTAAAAAAGAAAAAGCAGATGCTTGTGGTGTCCGTTCTTGTCAACGTCCTCACCGCTGTGAACATTCTTTTGCTTGACGGCTTCAATTCGGGCGTTGTGGTCTGTCTTGTGGCTGTTCTTCAGCTTTTGATTTCAATATGGCACGAGTATAAAAAAACCGAGTCAGGCAATGCGAAAAAAATATTTTTTCTTGTTCTTTATGCGACAGGAGGGCTGCTGGGATATAAAATCCCTCTTGATTTGCTTTCAACCGTTGCGGCGATATTTTATATGCTCGCGGTGTTTCAGAAAAAAGAACAGAACATCAGGCTTATGCTTCTTGTGAATCTGTCACTGTGGACGGTTTATCATGGCATACTCGGCTCAACCGC
>JAZSLR010000011.1:0-5336 GCA_045535475.1 Acutalibacteraceae bacterium
TCGATAACATCCTCCTGCCATTTTTCAAGAAGTTCCTCTGATCTCTCGCCCGAATAGCCTTTGTTTATGAATTTGGGCATATTCTCCGCATTTTCAAGTGCAAGCTGCGATGCAACTATATACTGATAACCGTGACCCATAATGTGGTTGCAGTCCATGCACTTGCCTCGGTTTCCGTCGGTTATGGAGTCACCCGAAAACAGCACAACATCATTTTTGTTAAGCTTCATAAAGGAATCCTCACCTTCTTTCTCATCTGTCAGAAGTGTATTACGGATAAAAAATCAAAGCAATTTGTATTTTCTTCTCACAATTTGTTTTCGTAAATAATCATTTCCTTTGGCATAGTCTGCAAAAAAAAACAGTCATTACCGCTGTTAAACAATGCAAAAAGCAAGATTTGCCGTGATAATCATTCCCATTGTACTCCTTGTATTTTAAATTTTATCATTTTATACAGGAAAAATAAAGGTCATTATTAGAGAAAAAAGTGTCCTTATTTGCAACAAAAGAGTTGAAATAGCATCCGTAACAAGTTATACTGTTTGTAACAGGAGGCGATTGTTATGAGAAATGACCTGATAGAAAGGCTTATCATGCACACGTATGAAAACCCTTCTTTTTTGCTTAAAAATAAAAATGATGATGAGAGAATCATCGTTGAGGGCTCCAAGTTAATGAAAAAAGAAAAGCTTATTGCGGTAAGAGCCGATACAAATACAAAGCATTTCCCGGAGCACAGCCACGATTATATTGAGATCATTTATATGTATCAAGGAACAAAAACCAATATTATCAACAATGAAACCGTTGTTCTTAATAAGGGAGATATTCTTTTTATGACCCAGAATTGCAGGCAGGAAAATCTGCCCTCAACCGAGCAGGATATAGCGGTCAATTTCGTTGTTTTGCCTCATTTCTTTGAGAAGGCTCTTGAAATGCTGAATAGTGAGGAATCATTGCTGCACAGTTTTATAATTCAATGCTTGCGAGGCGACAGCGGTAAATCAAGATATCTTCATTTCAGAGTTTCGGATGTACTGCCTGTGCAGAATCTTATTGAAAATCTTATCTGGAATTTGCTTGATGACCGTCAGGAGCAAAGAAATATAAACGAAACAACAATGGGTCTTATTTTGCTTCAGCTTCTCAGTTACATTGATGACCTTGATTATAATGGTGACGACAGCAGCCTTATATTTCATGTGCTGAAATATATTGAGGCGCATTTTGCCAATGGAAGCCTGACAGAGCTTTCGCAGATGCTTTTTTACGATTTCAATGCACTGTCAAAGCAGATTAAAAAGCTGACAGGTAAAACCTATACGGAACTTGTGCAGGAAAAGAGAATGTCTCATGCATGTTTTCTTCTTGAAAGCACAAACCTGGGAATTTCGGAAATTTCACAGCTTGTAGGTTATGAAAATATCAGCTATTTTCACCGTGTTTTTCGTAAATCCTATGGTATGTCGCCAAAAAAATACAGAGACAAAACGGTTGCCAAATAAGAAATTGCGGGTGTGATAAAAACTGTGTGTTTCGGTGAATAATATTGCGTAAAGTAAACATTATAACCGATAAAGCCGTGAATCGTTGAGTATTCTTGGCTTTATATTTTTAAAAAATTAGATTTCACAGTTGATTATGATGATTTAACAGTAGATTTTTGTTGTGATTGTGGTATAATTCAGCTCAGCAAATAAGGACACTTTTTTGACCAAAATGTGTCATTTACTTCTCTGTACCTTAATGATAAAATTAAGATGCCTGATTGGTGAAAATACACTGAAATAAGCTGAAAAGGGGAAATGATATGGCAGAATTTGTCAAAAAAGATCTTTGCGGTTATTCTTTCTTTCCTGCAAATGCTTGTGCTCAACGTCAGCTACGGCGATTACACTGAGCCCGAGAAGCCCGAAACAACAACCGCAGCTTCTCAAATTACGAGCTTGCAAAAATTAAAAATTATCATAAAAGGGTGATTGCTTTGAAAAAAATTCTTTCCATTATTCTTTCGTTTATTTTTCTTTTCCCCTCATATCTTTTCAGTTTTCTGCCATCAAAAGCAGATACGGATTTTGCAATTGAGGCAATTGCGGCTGTGTCCGTAAGCGGAATTGAAAACGGTATTATATCAGAAAAAGCCGAGTTTGATTTCGGCGATGCCGATTGTGGCTGGTTCAATTATTACGGCATCAGCTATAAATCCGACGTATATATGAAAGGTGTAATTACATATAAGCTCAAAGGTGAACAGTATTCCGAGGAATTCTTCCTTGAGCCTTCGGACGGCACAAAGCCTTTTTACAGCTTTATTGACGGTGTGCTTGCCAAGACCAAATCAAACACTCTTTGCAAAATAACGCTCGAGCCTCTTGATAAGGATACGGCGGTGTTTGAGCTTGTCGGCGTTGACGTGTTCAACCGTGAAGTGCCCGATAAAAACGTTTATCTTAAGAACAGCGAATATAAAATCGGTGTCAATCTTCTCTGGGGCGGCGCGCTGGATTACCTTGAAGACCTGGATTCCGACGTGCAGGCGGTTATGGTTGACGGCTTAACCAAGGTTGATTCGGATGCTTCGGAGAGATACGGTGTAAAATCCGTCAACAATAACGTTAATCTCATCAACCGTCACGATACGGGCAGACTTGTTCAGCAGTCCTACTACGGCACCTTTGATTGCGATGCTTATAAGAGCGCCATGTACGGCGAACACAAGTGGAATTATAACCCCGTGCAGGGCGGCAATCAGTATAACGAGAGCAGCAAAATAGTTGACCTTGTTGTGGGCGATGACTATATCTATATTAAGTGCAGACCCCTTGACTGGGCAAAGCCTGCGACGGATATGAGCCCTTCGTATATGGAGGCAACCTACAGCATCTGCGACGGTGCCGTTGAGATAGCCTGCAGATTCGTTGATTTTTCGGGTTATCCCGAATATTACACAACTCAGGAGCTTCCCGCCTTTTACTGCATAGAACCCTTCAACAGATTCGTTTATTATGGCGGCGATGCACCCTGGACCGGAGATAAAAATTACTCATATCAGAACAAGCTTATTTTCTGGCCCGATGCAGGCTACCCCAATTTCCAGGCAACGGAAAACTGGTCGGCATTTATCGGCGAGTTTGACGACAGCTTCGGAATCGGTATTTATACGCCTCACCACGGGAATTTCCTTGCCGGTGTCCTGGCCAGGGAAACCACCACAGATAAAGACCCGTCCGTAGCACCGCAAACATCATATATTGCGGCTGTTAAGCATAACACTTTCCGAAGCTTCGTTCCGAGCGAATATAATTACTATATCGCAACCGGTACGGTTGACGAAATGCGTGCAAGTTTTGATAACCTGAGGTGATTAAAATGAAAAAAATACTTTCACTTTTTCTTGCTTTTTTGTTTGCGGTCGGAGGCGTGAGTATGGCTTATGCAGAGGAAACGGATGCAAAACTCTACGGCACCTACGGCGACGGTATGCTTTTTCAGCAGAATAAGGATGCCGTTTTTGCAGGCACGGCATCTGCAGGTGCAAAAATAACCGTTGAAATGTATAGTGCGGCAGGTGAGCTTGTTGCAAACGGAAACTCAACAGCCCTGCCTGACGGCACTTTCACCGTATCGTTCCCCGCTCCTGCAGGCGGCTATGAAGAATACAAAGTGATTCTCAAAGAAAACTCCGCCGAATTTGCACAGCTTGATAACGTTGTTTTCGGTGAACTGTGGCTGGCGAGCGGTCAGAGCAATATGCAGTATCCCCTTGCTCAGGCAAAGGGCGGCGCAGATATGTTTAAAAATTCGCAGAAGCTGAGCAAATGGCTCCGTGTTCTGCATATGCCTATTTATTGCAACAACAACGAGGGCGATACTTTTGTTGATCCTCAGCAGGATGCTGTCGGCGCAGTATGGACTACGGGTGAGAATGGGCACGTTTACAATATGAGTGCCGTTGCCTATTATTTTGCGGCGCAGATGATGGAAGAGCTTGATATGCCCGTAGGCATACTCAACGCTTCGCTTGGCGGCTCTGCAATTGCAAGCTGGCTTTCAAGAGATGCCATTGACGGCGACAGCAAGGTCAAAAATTATCTTATTTCCACCGAGAAATACATAGAAAAATCGGATTGGGAAATGGCAAACCCCAGCATTTACCAAGATATGACCTCTAACTATAACCACAAGATTCATCCGCTCAGAAATTTCAGACCCTCGGGTATGATCTGGTATCAGGGCGAAACTGATCTGATGTTCGAATGTACAGAGGAGGGCTATGCTGATTTCTATGACCTGATGCAGCGTTCATATTCTGAGCTTTTCGGCTATAAAAATGAGCGTATACCTCTTATCTGCACACAGATTGCATCCTATCTTTACTCTGACGACGGTCTGAATATGTTGGACTGGAATATCAATTATTGCAATATTCAGGCGGCGCAACCCGAGTCGAGAGCAACCGTAACAATTTATGACGTGCCTCTTACGTTTCTGCCCGAGGCAGGGTCAATCCACCCCGAATGCAAGCAGGAAATAGGCGAGAGAATGGCGTTTGCTGCAAAAGGCCTTGTTTACGGCGGTGATGATGATTACGCAGCCGCGACCGTTGAAAAAGCGGAAATCCGTGACGGCGCAGTTTACGTTACGTTCAGAAATGAAGGTGACGGACTTGCATGCGGCGGCGATGAGCTTCACGGCTTTGCGGTTTGCGGCGCAGACGGCGTTTACGTTCAGGCGAATGCCGAAATCGTTTCGGCTGATACGGTAAAGGTGTGGAGCGATGACGTGACCTCACCCGTATCCGCAAGCTATGCATACTGCGTGAGCAATATGCGCTCCAATCTTTACTCAACGGCAAACGGCAAACTTGCCTTGCCCGTATGTCAGTTTGTTACGGATAGATCCGTGGGCACTCATTATTGGTTTGACAGACCGTGGACGGACTGCAACGATGAGCTTACCTGGCACGTTATGCGCGAAATGGAGGCAAACAAGAATTATTCTTCCTGGTCGGCTGACGGCGCGCAAATAACCTTTGCAAACGGTGTTATGAATGTAACAGGCAATACGGAATTTACCTTATGCCCCGCACTCAATTATAAATCGGGCAAAAAATTTGAAGATACCGACAATGATTATTCCGATTACGGCAAGATGAGCTTTTTGGTGCGTAACAACGGCAGTGCAGACGTTGAACTGAGTGAAATCCGAATTTATAAAAATTCGATGATGTGGTATTCACCTGCGGTTAACGGCACAAAGGGCGTTGAAGCAACAATCCCTGCCGACGGTCAGTGGCATCTTGTAACCGTCGACCTTAACAGACTTTATCTTTT
>JAZSLR010000034.1:0-14549 GCA_045535475.1 Acutalibacteraceae bacterium
ATTGAATATTCCTTCAAATATTACCGCTGACAGATAAGCGAGTCCGTTCCAAAGAAAATCACCTATGGGTAAAATCATAAGGAGCAAAAGACCCATCATAATATATCTTTCATATTGCATTATTTTGAAATAAATTCTGTCCGGCAACACCGCATTCATAATTCTTGAGCCGTCAAGCGGCGGAATGGGAATAAGATTGAAAACAGCAAGGCTGACGTTAATCTGTGCCGCAACGCTGAAAAATATAATCGATACCTGAGCAACAACGGAAGCCGTTGAAGAATAAATAAGTGAACAGCCGTTGACAAGAATCATAAAGAAAAGTGCCATAATCAGATTCGAAAGCGGGCCGGCAAGAGCCGTAAGTGCCATACCTGCTTTTGGATTTCTGAATTTTCTCGGATTTACCGGCACAGCCTTTGCATAGCCGAAACCGACAAGGAAAATCATAACCGCACCCATAATATCAATGTGAGCAAGGGGAGCAAGCGTAAGCCTGCCTTTAAGCCTCGCGGTGTCATCACCGAGTTTTGTCGCAACAAATGCGTGAGCAAATTCGTGAATCGGAAGAGTACAGAAAACAACAAAAACTCTTGCCAGAAGATTCATCAGAACATCAACGGAAAATCCGTTTCGAATCAAATCAAAAATCATTTTATTTCCTTTCCTGACCGATAAATCCGATAACTGTTCTCTTAATATCGTTAAAATCGGTCAACACTTGAGTATTGCCGCAAAAATAAGAAATCATTCCTTCGATTGCTTCAGCCTGACCTTCACCGCATTCAAGAGCAACTGCACCGATGCAATGAGGAAGCCATTTTTCATTGATTACTCTGTAAAAATCAAGTCCGTCCTCACCGCCGTCAAGAGCCATCGAAGGCTCAAGAAGAACCTCCGATTGAAGAGTTGTTATTTCAGAACTTTCAATATAAGGCGGATTTGAAAGAATCAAATCAGGTTTGGGAATATCAAAGCCATCAAAGCCGCTGAATATGTCGCCTTTTACGGCAGTAACATTTTTACACCCGAAGCTTTCAAGATTTTTTTGAAGATAAGTAAATGCCTTTTCTGATTTTTCAACAAGATAAACTTTTGACGACGGAAGATTTTTTGCAACACTTAATCCGATGCACCCCGTGCCCGAACACAAATCAATGATAACCGGGTTTGTTTTGTCCTTAAGATAGTCAAGAGCAAAATCAACAAGCATTTCGGTTTCGGGTCTGGGAATCAGAACACCGTCGCCGACATAAAAAGATTCGCCGTAAAAATCCCACAAACCGATTACATACTGAACGGGCTCTCCGTGTGCTCTGCGGTTTATCATTTCAAGAAAGCGAACGCTTTTTTCACAATCTGCTGATTCATCGGAATGAAAAATAATATAGTCCCTTCCGCACTCAAAAGCAGATTCAAAAATCCATCGTGCTTCATTTGAAGAATTTTCAATGTTATTATTTTTGAGAATGGTTTTACCCTTCTCAAGAAGCTGTTGAACGGTCATCACTCATTATTCTCCGAATCGGGTTCTTCCTTTACGGGAACTTCACCGCTCAGGCAAGCTTTCATCGCTTCAATTGCAACCTCGATAATCGCATCGTCCGGCTCTGCGGTTGTTATTCTCTGCATAAGAAGTCCCGGTGCTGAAAGTGCTTTGGTAAGCTTATTGGGATATTTGCCGGCAAGCTGGATAAACTCAAATCCGATACCCATAATTAAAGGCATAATAAGAAGCTTTACCATAATCCATATTGCTCTGTTTGCAGTTAAAGCAGGGAAAATAACAGACACTACTGATGAAACAAGAATACTGAGAAGAATCGTAACAAAGATAAATGCCGTTCCGCATCTGGGGTGGTAACGAAGCTCTTTCCTTATGTTTTCAACAGTAAGTTCATTACCGTGTTCAAAACAGAAAATTGTTTTATGCTCGGCGCCGTGATACATATAAACTCTGTGAATCTCTTTCATTTTTGAAACGAGATACATATAAACGACGAAGATGATCACTCTGATTATACCTTCAAATACCGCACGAAGAGCCGAGATTTCTCCGCCTGCAAGTTTATCGTTAATAAGGTCAAACACAAAGCTCGGAAGCCACATAAAGAGCAGAAATGCAAGACCGATTCCGAGGACTGCTGAAATTGCACCGACTACAGCCATCATCTTGGGGCCGAAATGATCTGAAATCCATTTGTCGAGCTTTGATTCGGCCTCTTCTTCCAAATCAAGAGAAGTCTTTTCTGCAGACTCCATAATAAGTTTATAGCCGAATATCATTGATTCAATAAACGAAACAACGCCTCTGAAAAGAGGAAGATTGAATATTTTGAATTTCTTTCTTACCGAAACAAAATCCTTCATCTGAGTTTCGATTGACCCATCCGGCAAACGAAGCGACATCGCCGTGCCTTTCGGGCCCCTCATCATTATTCCTTCCATAAGCGCCTGACCGCCTACGGCAACATAATTACAGTTCTTCTTTGTGCTCATCAGTTTTTGAATCTCCTTCCTTATCCGATGAATCACGCTCTGTGCGTTCAAGAGGAATTGTTATTTTAACGGTTGTTCCCTCGCCGAGAACACTGCTGATATCAAGCTCACCGTTATGAAGCCTGACTATTTCATCCGCAACAGCAAGTCCGATGCCCGAACCTCTGACGGTAGTATTCGCTTTAAAGAATTTTTCTTTGATGTGCGGCAAATCTTCGGGAGAAATGCCTGCACCCGTATCGCTTACGGAAATAACAAGAGATGCCTTATTGGGTCTTTCGGCAATAACATTGATTTTTCCGCCGTGATTTGTGTATTTGATTGCATTGTCAAGAATGTTGATGAACACCTGCTTTATTCTCGCAGCATCACCTGTCGCAGGAGCAAGCACTCTCGGAGCGGTATAAACAAGCTCAATTCCTTCACGCATAGAACGCTCTTTGAACGCAAAAACAACTTCATCAAGTTCTGCAAGGATATCCATTTTTTCGCTCTTGAGCTGCATTCTTCCGCTGCTCATTCTTGAGAAATCAAGAAGCTCTTCAACCATATCATTAAGACGCGAAGCTTCACTGATTATAACACCCATTCCCCTTTCGGTCATCGCAGGGTCAGTGTCGCCAATCTGAAGCAGGGTTTCACCCCATCCCTTGATGGCGGTAAGAGGAGTTCTGAGTTCGTGAGAAACAGTTGAAATGAAATCATTTTTCAATCTGTCGGTTGCGGCAAGTTTTGTCGCCATATCGTTAATCGTTGTGCATAAATCACCGAGTTCGTCGTTATAGGGATAATGGTTGATTCTGGCTTCAAGGTCGCCGCCCGCAATCCTTTTTGCCGTTTCATCAATCGATTTAACGGGATTAACAATCGAGCGTGTAAAGAAGCTTCCCGAGATAACAACCAAAGAAAAGAGAGATACACAAGCCGAAATAACAAGCAGGCAGATTCTCACAAGCTGTTCATCGATTGCATCCATTGACACCATAAATCTGACCGCACCGCCGTGAGTGCCGTTAGGGTAATCATAAACACAAGTTGATGCCATAATCTTTTCGCCTGACGGAAGCTTACCCGTCCACTTTGCACTGCCTTCATCGCTGTTAAGAGCCATAACATAGTCGGGCATCTCAACCTCGCCTTTGATTTCAAATCCGCTGGAGGAAAGTATTATGTTGCCGTTGCCGTCAATCAGCCATACCGCCATTTTATCTTTATCCGGAAATGTTTCAACAAATTTTCTTCCCGCGGTTTCAAACCCGTTTTCGGAAGTATCGCCGTAAAGATTAAGGCTCGATGCAATTTCCTCCGAAGAATAGGAATCAAGGGTAATCGCTGCTGCGCTGTAATAATAGCTTCGTAACGAAAAAAGAAGAGCAACCGAAACAGCAACAAGAATAATAATAACAATTGACGCAACGTTCAAAAACCAACGTTTTGTTATTCCGATAAATTTCAAGCCTGCTCCCCCTTTCGTTTCATTATTCGTTCGACATTATACAATCCATTTATAGCCGATTCCCCAGATTGTAATTAAATGCTTGGGAATCGAAGGCTCTTCTTCAATTTTCATTCTGAGTCGTCTTATATTGACATCAACAATTTTTTCTTCGCCGAAATATTCGTTACCCCAAACCTTATTGAGAATATCGGTTCTGCTCAAAGCGGCACCGGGATTTGTGAAGAAATATTCCATCATCTGAAACTCAACCTGGGTAAGCTCGATGTATTCGTCGTTTTTGGTAAGAGTTCTGTTTCTGATGTTTAATTTAAATGCACCGAGTTCAATAACATCGGATGCAATCGGCTTCACACCGCTGCTCATAGCAACTCTTCTGTAAATAGCATCAACTCTGGCAACAAGCTCTGTCGGAGAAAAAGGCTTTGTGACATAATCATCCGCACCCATCATAAGGCCTGTTATTTTATCCATCTCCTGCGTTTTTGCGGTCAGCATTATAATTCCGATTGTGTTGTTGCGTGTTCTGAGCTGCTTGCAAACTTCAAGACCGTCAACATTCGGCATCATAACATCAAGAACGGCAACGTCAATATCTCCGCCGTATGCATCATAAAGCTCAAGAGCCCTTGCGCCATCCTCCGCTTCAATAATTTCATATCCTGCTCTGCGAAGGTTTATTATTATAAATTCTCTTATAGCCGCTTCATCTTCGGCAATTAAAACCCTCTTCATATTAATCTCCTTAAATCAAGGTATTTTTGTTATTTTTGATTTGATATATTCAGTATCTATTCCTGACTTCTGACCGCTCGGCGTAATGTAAACGCAAACCGTAAAATCATTTTTTTCAGAAATCGGAATATAAGCTTTAAAGGTTTCTTTATTCCATCTTGCAGATGAAACCTTCATAACGGAATAAATCTCTTTGACAGAGTCATTGCCGGCGTTGGTTTTATAAACAACCCAACAGTTCTGCGAGCGGTAATTACGGATTCCGAGTGTGTTCAATTCTTCCTTATCAAGGTAAATCATATAACCGTCGGGATAATTTATCAGCGTGTTTGCGACTGTTTCCGATTCGGACAGCGATTCAAAATTTCGCCACTCGGTCAGATAAATGTTCTCGGTATCAATTGTGACTGTATCGTCACCTTTACCGAAAATTCCGGTCTGAACGGGAATATCGATTATGCCGTCATTATTGACATCCGCACAGGGAATCGGCTCAAATCTCAACGTGGCGTTATTTGAAACCGTTTCGGGGTCAAGCAAAGGAGCGATGAGCTCTTTCTTTTCTTTGTCCCAGTAAATCAGCTCTGTAATCATATTGTTTTCGCCTTTAAAAGCATCGACATAAATCTTCATCGGTGAATTACCGCCGGCTTTTTCGGTTTTAACTGTAGAATAACTGCTGATATTTGGGTCAAGCTTTGTTTCACCCATATGAATAACCGAATCGCCCGAAAGCTTTATAGCCTTTGCTGTTTTCTGCATAACACCCGACGGATTGCTCTGGCTGATATAAAAAATCTCTTTTTTGCCGTCGCTGTCTATATCAAGCACTACGTTTACGGAACAAGTTTCGTTAGATATCTCTTTGAATCTGCCGGTCATTTTTGTTGCTCTGTAAATCGACATTACATTGCTTGAAGACACGCCCGAGATACTCCAGGTAACAATCAACTCTTTGAATCCGTCACCGTCCATATCATCAATCACAACATTCTCGACCTCATTGCCGTAGCCGTTAAAATCTCCGTTGGAAACCCACTTACCTGATGAGATATTTAAATAATGCATTCTGACAACGGTTGTGTCGGTACTTATCTTATAAAAAATCAAGGCCTCGGTTTCGCCGTCATTATCAACATCGTTTACAATTATAGCCGATTTGTTATCGCCTTTTTTCGGACTGCAAAGCACAGTTTCTCCGCCGACGCTGTAATTAAACACATTAACAAGCTCTTCGTATTCTTCATAATAAAGCGGTGCGGAAAGAAGGTCGCTCACGGGACGGATAACATCAATCGAATCACAAGACGTAAAAATAACGCTCATTGTAAGAACTGCAAGCAAAACAGCAACAAATTTTTTCATCCGTCACAACTCCTTCCGCATTAAAATAATTTTTCAAGATATTATAACATAATCTATTTCCATAAATCAACATATATTTATATATTAATTATTAAAATAATATAAAATTTTGTTTGATATAATATTAAAAAATCAACCGACCCGTACATAAGCACGAGTCGGTCAATAAAAAAACATTTATGAAATTCTTACTGTTGCATAATAACTGCCGTAAGACCAGCAGTCATTTGATGAAAAAGATACAGGAACCGTTACCTCACCTTGATCAACTTCATCGCTATTCTTCAAATCGGCAATGAGAGTAATGCTGTCGCCCGTTATTTTTTCAACTGAAATTTTCGGACCGCATACGGTGATATAATCAAATCCGAGAAAAACCAATTCAGCCGTTTTGCCTGCAGGCACGTTGTTAAATGTTACATTTTCGGAAACATCAATATTTGCAGTTTCAAGATTGCCTGCATCAACGGTTACGGTGAATGTTTCCGTACCGTCAAGCACAACAACGCCGGGAATATCAGATGCCAAAACCGTAAATGTGTTTACGCCCGAATGAAGTTCAGAGAAATCTATCAATGTAACCTCAATTCCGTTAATTCCCTCAAGCTTCTTTTCGGGTATACCGAACTTTGCCGTTGAAGGTTCAACCGTAACTTCAAACGGGAAATTATTGATATAATCCGTCGGAATATTTACAAATCCGCATTCGGCAGGAAGTGTGGAAATTTTATATACCGGAAGTGTTATCTGTATATAATCGGACTGTCTGTCAAACTTTGTGTAATTGATACTCATACTGTTTTTGGTAACAGCGGTAAGAATTGCATTGACAGTTGTGTTCGCGGTTAACACATCATCAACAACCGCAGATGCAACAATCTTTTCGATGCTGTTGACCTGACTCTCGGGGCCGGAAACACTGACTTTGTTTGCTTCCTGAAAAATGTAATCTCCGAGATGATAACCATCAACTATTGAAGTATCACTGATAGTTATGTCAGGCTCAATCAGAAATTCTTTTGTTTTGGGATAATCAAAATAAACCTCAAACTCGCTGACGGGAACATTGTTTTCAAACAATCCGACTATTTCATATGCCGGTCTTTCGCTATTGGTTGCTACTTCGAGTTTTAGCTTCTGTGTACCCGGTGCGCTGACAGAAGTAGAGGCTTTTACGACGATATCATTTCTGATATCATCCGAATCAACTACATATTTTTTACCGCTGACCGAAACATCAACACTGAACTTGGTCTGACCGAAAGCTTCCAGGCCGAAATTTTCCTCAATAATACCGTAATCAATCTGAACGGGAATATTGGAGATTGTTTTAGTGATTTCTGTACTGAATTCAACGGATGCAACAAGCCAGAATCCGACTGCTACAATCAAAGAAAATATAAACAGAAATCTGTTATCATAGAAAAGGTCACTTATTTTTTGCTTTTTCTTCATTTCTTTTTACCCTTGAATAATTTTGTAAAAATACCCGTGTCGATAACGCCTTTATCATTTGATTCATCTGAAAGATAATTGATAAGCATTTCGCGAAGCTCGGATTCTGTAAGTCCTCTGGTAAGATTTCCCTGAAATGCAACAGAAATAATGCCTGTTTCTTCCGATGAAACAATAACCATCGCATCGCTCTGCTCACTCATTCCGAGAGCTGCTCTGTGACGTGTTCCGAGGTCACTCGAAACATCTTCTCTTCTTGTCAGAGGCAAAACACAGCCTGCCGAATGAAGCCTGCCGTCCCTTATAACAGCAGCACCGTCGTGCAACGGTGATTTCGGGAAGAAAACATTGCCGATAAGCTCGTGTGTAACTTTAGCATCAACGGGTTTACCGGTTTTAAGAACATCGCCCAGAAGCATCTCTTTTTCCATAACAATCAGCGAACCGATTTTCGCATCACTCATACGCTGAACGGCTTTTGCAATTTCAATAATCGACTCATTAACAAGAGCATTTTTCTCCGAATTATTTCCTTTTAAAAGCCACGACAGACCCGTAAACCTGGTCTTACCGACCGTTTCAAGCACCTGACGGATTTCCTGCTGAAATATGATGATAAGTATAATAAATATATTCTGAAAAACTATTCCGAAAACATAAGAGCTTGCCTGCATTTCAAGAACACTTATTATCAAATAAACAAACGCAAGGAAAATGAGACCCTTGACAAGCTGAAAAGCACGGGTTTCTCTTATCAGTTTTATTCCGTTATAAATGATAAATGTCACAAGACAAATATCAAGAAAATCGGTAATACCGAAATTAAGCGACATAACCTTGGTGAAAAAGTCCGATATATTATCAAAAACGTTCATATACGCAGACCAACCCCCTTTTTATTCGTATCTACCATCAAATAATATCACAAAGATTGAACCGTTGCAAATAAATAATGTAAACTTAACAAAAAATTAATTTTCAATAAGACATACGGCGTGTGCTGCCATACCGTCGCCGTTTCCCGAAAAGCCGAGACCTTCCTCAGTTGTTGCTTTAACGCTGACAAAATCAAACGGAATTCCGCAGGCACCGGCAATGTTTTTTCTCATATGTTCAATGTACGGACGCATTTTAGGCTTCTGAGCAATCAGAGTACAGTCAATATTAACAACACTGTATCCGTTTTCACCAAGCACCCTTACAACCTTTTTAAGCAGCACCAGGCTGTCTGCACCCTTATATTTTTCATCATTATCGGGAAAAAGACAACCGATATCGCCGAGTGCGGCTGCGCCGAGAAGTGCATCGCTTATTGCGTGAAGCAGAACATCGGCATCTGAGTGACCGAGAAGTCCCTTTTCATACGGTATTTCAACTCCGCCGATTATCAGCTTTCTGCCTTCGACGAGTCTGTGAACATCATATCCGTGACCGATTCTCAGCATTTTGAAATCTCCTTTTCAATTTCTTTTACATCCTCACGAAACCTTTCATAGGTCGTTACGCAGTTGAGAACTTTTATAAGCGAATTGGCGGAAAGTCTTTCGGGAAAAGAATAATATCTGAGCATTGCGGCTCTTCTTTTTGCGCTGTCTTCACCGCCTGCAAAACCAAGCTCATAAAGGTCAAGTTTTGTTATCGGTCGTTCAGGTTCAGGCGTGGCTTCGCAAAGCACTCCTGCATTTGCGAGAGCCTGCATAATAATCTCTTCAGAAACACCCTCAACGCCGATTTTACCCTCCTTGGAAGGCTCGGTTTTACGGCTTTCCTTGCCGAAAATATCGGGTATATATGCGTGAATTATGTTCTTTTGGTCAACGGTAGAACCGATGAAAGAACGTATTTTAAATCCGGCGGAATCACTGTCGGTAAGCACAAGAATGCCCCTGATTTCAGCAAGTTTTCTTATCATCGCCTGAAGCTCTTTATCCTTGAAAATTCCGAATCCGTCGGTCTGAATAATCGGAGCATCAATTATGCCTGAAAGCTTGATTTTATCATACTTTCCTTCAACGATAACCGCCTGTCTGATTTTTATCATAATTATCTCCTGCCGACTCTTGCAAGCTTCACAACAGTTTGTTCAAGAACAAGTCTTTTATCAAGAGCCGAGCTTTTAAGAGTCGTGTCTGCCCACGAAAGAATTTCTATGCATTCACCGATATCTTCAAAAGAAAGTGAAGAACCGTTTCTTGCGGCATTGGTGAGTCTGAATTCTTTACCGGCATAGTTATAATATTTAGCAACTGCTTCCGCACGGTTTCCGGATTTGACCGCCGCCTTTGCACGGTAAATATCCGAATACTGCGCAATAAGCGCACCGAGAATCTGAAATTCATCCTCTCTCTGCTCAAAAAGAAGTGCAAGTTTTTTGAAAGCGCTGTCAAATCGGCCTGCCGTAAGGTCTTTAATCATATCAAAAACCTTGGCTTCAAGGCTCTTGATGCATACAGCATCAACATCGCTCTTCGTAACCTCCTCACCCGTTGCATAAGCACAGGCCTTTTCGGTTTCATTAAGCAACGTGTTAAGGTCACTTCCGACACAAGTGATAAGATAAGTTGCAACACCCTTTGCAAACGGTTTGCCTCTTTTTTTCGCACCGTTTTCAAGCAGTTTCACGATTTCGGCGGGTGTTTTTCTGTCAAGCTTGACAGCATAGCCGAATTTGTCGAAAAGCTTCACGGCTTTAGTCCATTTTGCGCCTTTCGGTTCGTGAGCAACAAAAGAAAAAACAAGTGCACAGTCATCGGGATTATCACGCAAGAGCTGTTCAAGCTGTTCAAATCCGCTGTCATCCAGCGTATCGAGCGGATAATCCTTGACAAGCACACATTTGGTTTCCGCCATCATCGGAACTGCTTCCGCACTCTCGTATATTTCCGAAAGAGTGCTGTTTTTTCCGTCGAAAGAATGAAAATTGAAATCCGCAAAAGACTCATCAACGGTCTTTGCAACAATTTTATCAACGTATATTTTTTTAAGGTAGCTTTCTTCGCCGTAAATAACATATACGCCGACAGGATTTCCCTTCAGCTTTTCTTTTAATGCAGATTCATTAAGAGTCGGCATAAAAACTATCCTTTCTGTATTTTAATCGGTTCTGTTTGCGCTGACATAATCGTTTTCCGCACGGATAAGTATGTTGCCGCAGCCTCCGGTTGCAACACCTCTTATTCCGTTCGCGGAAAGTTCATTCTGAATAATCAGACCTCTTGCATTTTCGGAATTGACAACAAGGAGCCTGCAATTTTTTGCTTCCGTGTTTTCAGGGTAATCATTGCGGGTTATAATGACATCGGCTTGTTTAAATTCAACGGGCAAAGAAGAATAATCAAAAACCGGATTGAAGCAAATTAATGCTGAAACATCTTCATTTTTAACTAAAATGCAGTCTTTTTTGTTGGCTTTATAACTGAAATTTGCGGAATCAATATCATCGCCGAATTCATATGTTTCACATCCTCCGAGCAACAGATTACTGCCCGGCGGCAACTCATCAAAGCATATTCGTAAAGGTCGGTAAATCATAAGAATATCATTAAGATATGCCGACGAATAATCCTCTGCGTCGGGAATTATAATCGTATCAATTTCACCGCCGAATTTTTTAATTTCGTCTGAAATTTTTTCAGCGCCCGAAAACACCGTTCCGCCGCATCCGATAAGCATATTTTCTCCGTTTTTGCAGACAAGCACGGCAGTTCCGTTACCGACATCAACAACGGTTATCCTTGTTTCTTTTTTTATTGTTACGGAAGAAAAACTAAGGCAGGTTACAAGAATCACCGCACAAACGGCACAAGTAATTTTGTAAACATTTCTGCCCGAATATGCAATAAAAACTGATACTGCGCAAACAAGAAAAATTCCGCAAATCATCACACGGTGAACGTCACTGTCCGCTCTGAAAGTAAGTAAATCAAACTCACCGAATAAATGAGCAATTTTCATCATAGAAGTAGCAAACAAATCCGTTGAATACGCAAACACATTCGGGATTGACGGCGTAATCACAGACACCAATGCAGCAACAGCACCGCTGAAAATGCATAAACCGGCAATGGGAACAGCGATTAAATTTGAAGCAAAAACGGCAAAATTAAACTCATCGTAAAGTCCCATTGATACAGGAAGTGTAAACAAAGACGCAACTGTCGGTATACACAGTGCGGTAACCAATGATTTCAGCGTTTCGGCAAACCATTCATTCTTTATTTTATTGATACGTTCATCAATTTTCGGCTTGATATTCTGAGAAAAAAGAATAAGCCCCAAAGACGCAAGCGCCGAGAGCTGAAGACCTGCGGAGCCCATCGCAAAAGGGTTATATACCGCAATTGCCGTCAACGCAAACCCAAGAGAATTAAGGGAATCGCGCCTTTTCCATATGACATTCGCCATCAGATAAATGAGCATCATAATTCCCGAGCGAATAACGGAATAAGTCATTCCCGCAACAAGCATAAATGCAACAACACCAACTGCGGAAATAACACTCGCAAAGCTTTCTTTAATCCTGAAAAATTTAAGAATTTCAAGAATAATCATTGCCCAAAGCGAAAGATGAAAACCCGAAACGCAGATTATATGGGTTATTCCCGAAAGACGGAAATCATTCTGCACTGCCGACGAAAGGTTGCTTTTATCGCCGATTATAAGTGCGGTAGCGAGAGCTCCCGATTCACCCGGAACGGCTTTATTAATCGCTTTATTAATCGATCGTCTTATATCAACAACGGTTTTCATAAACGGCTTTTCAGATTCGGGGACTCGTGTTATATCATAGATTCCGCCACTCGGATAAGCACCGATAAACACGCCTTTTGCTTTGTTTGAAGCAAGATATTCTTCACTTGAAGAACCTAAAACATAAAACGTAAATTCGCCGTTAACCACATCAAACGGTTCGGCATCGGGAAGTGAAGAAAATACAAGCCGCAGCTTATGTTCAACCTTTTCTCCGTCAATTTCAACGGTTTTCGCATCATAATAATAATTACCGTATCTGAATTCGGGATAATCGGTAAGCTGTGCAGATATATTGCAAGTCTTTCCGCCGTAATCAACAGAAGGCAGATAATAGAAACCGATTTCAACAATAAGAAGAATACACGCAATAACGCCCGATGCAAAGGCACAAGGCAAAACACGCTGTTTTCTTGACGAAGAAAAAACAAGACTGATAATCAGAGCAACAGCATAAACAGCAAGGAAAACCGCTGTTACTCCGATATCACTATTAAATAATACTGCTATTGTAAAAAACACCGTAAAACCGATCACGGCAAAAGGACGAGGCATAAAACCACCTTTTATTTTTCAATAAGAGGAATTACTCCGAGGAATGTAATATCTTCTCTTTCAGCGGCATCGCCTTCCGCAAGAACTGCCGCCTTTGCAACAACGTTTGCATCAAACTTTGCGCAGAGAGTTTCAACCGCTTTAAGTGATTCACCCGTGCTGATTACGTCATCAAGAATCACTACGCGCTTTCCTCTTATCTGCTCCCCTTCAATTCCGTCAAGAATAAGTGTTTGTTCTGCATCGGTTGTTATTGAACGGACACTGACGGAAACGGGGTCTTTCATATAAAGCTTTGCTTTTTTACGGACTACAAAATACTTCTTTCCGCTCTGTCTTGACATTTCGTAAGCAAGCGGAATGCTTTTTGCTTCGGGTGTGACGATAAAATCAAACTCGGGAAGCCTTTCAAGAAGCTTCTGCGCCGAATGAACGGTAACCTCAACATCGCCGAAAAGAATAAAAGCGGCAATATCAAGCTTATCGCTTATGGGGCATCTGAGCAGGTCTCTTTCGAGGCCCGCTATATCTACTCTGTAATATTCAGACATAAAACACCCTCCATTAACCTGCAGGCCAGGTGAATTCACGGCCGCTCATAAGATGGAAATGGATGTGCTTAACAGTCTGACCCGCTCTGTCGCCGCAGTTATTGACAATTCTGAAGCCGTCAAGATTCATTTCCTTTGCAATCTTTGCCGCAACTTCAAAAACGTGAGCAATAAGCGCACTGTTATTTTCATTAATTTCAGCCGCAGAAGCAATATGCTCTTTGGGAATTATGAGAATATGCACGGGAGCCTGAGGCTCAATATCGTTAAATGCAATTACGGTTTCATCCTCATAAATTTTTGATGTGGGGATATCACCGCTGATTATTTTACAGAAAATACAATCCATAATTACACTTCCTTATTAATTATTTAAGCATTCCTTTAACTATTTCCAAAACAGCATTCATAGCACCGGAAATGTTGGAAACGTCCTTTGTGCCAGCCATTGCGCTGTCGGGTCTGCCGCCGCCCGAGCCGCCTGCAAGCTTTGAAACTTCTCTTACGATATTGCCTGCGTGAGCGCCCTTTGCAACAGCATCCTTACCGCAAGCGCAAGCAAAGTTGGCACTTGCACCGTTTACGCCGCAGATAACAGCAACGGCACTGTCATTTTCCTTAACCTTATCGCACATTGAACGAAGGTCGCCGGGGTTTACACCCTCAACGGTTGTTGCAATAAGAGTGATTCCGTCAATTTCAACTGCGCCACTCATAAGGTCGCCTGTCTTGAGCTGTGAAAGCTCTGCACGAAGCTGCTCGATTTCCTTATCTTTTGTTTTAAGGTCTGCCATAAGTGAGTTAGCTTTCTTATCAAGTTCGCTGACATTTGCAAGCTTCATTGCAACAGCTGTATTTGCAATAAGCGCATTGTTCTTTGCGATATAATCAAGCACGCCATAGCCGGTTACAGCTTCAATTCTGCGTACACCCGCTGCTACGGATGACTCTGAAATAATCTTGAAAAGACCGAGTTTGCCTGTGTTATCAACGTGAGTACCGCCGCAAAGCTCTGTTGAGAAATCTCCCGCTTTAACAACGCGGACAATATCGCCGTATTTCTCTCCGAAGAGAGCCATTGCACCTGCTTTTTTAGCTTCCTCGATAGGCATTTCAGTGCTTGTTACGGGTAAAGCCGAGAGAATGATTTCATTAACTCTGTTTTCAACTGCTGCAAGTTCTTC
>JAZSLR010000085.1:0-2501 GCA_045535475.1 Acutalibacteraceae bacterium
TTAATCGGAACGGCAATATTGATATTCGTATTTTTCAAAAGAAGAAAGGCGTGAGTTCATGCAGAGTTTTTTGACCAAAGCGGTAGCAATAATCACGGCGATTTTTACGATGCTTAATCTGATTTTTTGTCCTGCAGATGATTTTGCGGGAGTATATGACCCTGTGACGGAAAAAGAAGAAAAAACTGTCTATGATGAGGGAGAGTTTTCTATGAATGAATATGATCTGATTGTATCACCGGACGGCAATGATGAAAATGCGGGTACGGTTAACGAGCCTTTAAAGACTCTCGCGGAAGCAAAAAACAGATTGAAAAATATAAATTATGATAAAGACATAACGGTATGGTTCAGAGGCGGAGAGTATCAGTTTGATAAATCAGTTGTTTTTTATGCTGAAGATAAGTCAAATGTAACTTACCGCTCATATCCGAATGAGGAAGTTATCTTTAGCGGCGGCAGAGCTATTGATAAATGGGAAGATACAACTATAAACGGTGTGTCCGCTTTGGCGGCTGATGTTGATGTTGAAAAGGACGGATATTTCAAATCACTTTTTAAAGGCGAAAAACGTTTACCGCTTTCACAATGGCCGAAAGAGGACGCATTCAAAATCAAAGCAGTCGATGAAAAAGACATAATCAATACGGTTGATGTCTGGAATAACTTTGTGGCTTTTTATGCGGATAAAACCGAAGTCATGAATTTTGAAAATTTAAGCGATGTAAGAGTCAAAGTTCAGCACTATTGGTATGATGAAATGCTTCCGATAGCAAACATCGATACAGACTCGGGCAGAATTGAACTGACAAAACCGTCGAGTCTTAATCTGAGAGAAGATGATAATTTTGTCTTTGAAAATGTCCGTGAAAAACTCTCTTTACCGGGAGAATGGTATCTTGACAGAGCAGAAGAAAAACTTTATTACATACCTGAAGTCGGAGATACCGCAGAAAACACGGTTTTATACACAGGTGCAACAGAAAAACTGATAGAACTTTCGGGTGTGAATGATATAAGTTTTCAGGGTATAAAGTTCACTAAAACGGATTGGTCCGTTGCAGACGGAACATGGATAGGAACCCCCGGAGCTTTTGTGCCCGAAGAAAACGAGAGTTTTGATAATATAAAATATACACCGAATTTTCCGCAGGCGGCATATGACCAACCCGCGGCGATTGAAGTCAGAAATGCGAAGAATATAAATTTCGTTAACTGTACATTCACTAACCTTTCAAATGCGGGTCTTATGTTGGGCTCAAATGTAACGGATTCTTCAGTCGAAACCTGTAAGTTTGAAAACATAGGTGCAAATGCGGTTTACATCAAGGGCGATTACAGTATCCCGGCAACAACAAAAAACATCAGGGTTTATGATTGTAATATCAGCAAGTACGGGCGTATCTTCAACGGTGCAATCGGAGTTATTGTTGTTCACGCTTCAGATTGTGAAATAGAACACAACGAAATCCATGACGGTTGGTACACAGGTATTTCCGTCGGTTGGATGTGGGGATATGCAGAAAATCCGACAAACGCGATAAAGGTCAGAAATAACCTTATTTATAACATCGGCAACGGATGGCTTTCTGATATGGGCGGTATCTATACGCTCGGTATTCAGCCTGATACGGTGTTAAGCGGAAATGTTATCTATAATGTCGGTTGTTACGGCGGTAATTACGGTTACGGCGGTTGGGGTATATATCTCGATGAAGGCTCAAGCGGTATTCTTGTAGAAAACAACCTGGCTTATGATTGTTCATCACAATGCTTCCATCAGCACTACGGAAAAGATAATATGATCAGAAATAATATCTTCGCTTTCGGCGGTGAAGGAATAATGAGAATTTCCAGACGTGAAGAACACAATTCGCTTTATTTCCAAAACAATATCCTCTACGGTGAAAATGTACCGATGTATTTCAACACAACAAAAGAGGGTTGGTTTGTTGACGACGGAAACATTTATTGGGATACAAAACATAAAGGCAATGTCTACTCTGATACCTCGACAAAAATCGGTGAAAGATATAATATTGTGACAATGGTGTCGAGAGGTTATTATAATAACGCAACATTTGCCGATCCGGGATTTATGGATGCGGATAACAGAAACTTTATCATCGCAAAAAATTCTCCCGTACGGGAAACAGGTTTCAAGCCTTTTGAAATTGATGCGGGAACAAAAACTTTATTCAGTTAAACAAAACTGTCGGTCGTTATTGGTGACCGACAGTTTTTTTCTTACTTGCAATAATTGATGTTTTATGATAAAATATCAATTGTCAAGAGGGGTGATTTAATGGAAAATAAAAAACCCAATAATGAGTATCAAAGACCCAACCTGTTTTTTTACAGAACAGCACAGGCAATTTCAAATATTGTGGCAAAGCTTGTCTTTAAAAGAAAAGTTATCCGCAATGAAATAAAAGAAAAAAAAGGACCTTTTATAGTTATAGCAAATCATCAGGCAGCGTATGATTTTGTTACTTTGATAG
>JAZSLR010000019.1:0-2847 GCA_045535475.1 Acutalibacteraceae bacterium
CAGAGGCCTTGTTACCTATCTTTTGGAAAACGGCAGAATTGAGACCACCGTTACAAGGGCTCAGGAAGTTCGTGCAATGGCAGAAAAAATGATCACCATTGCTAAGGACGATTCTCTCCACTCAAAGCGCAAGGTTCTTGCATACGTTACTAAAGAGGACGTTGTTAAGAAGCTCTTTGATGAGATTGCCCCCAAATATAAGGAAGTTAACGGCGGTTATTGCCGCATAATCAAGACAGGTCCCCGTAGAGGTGACGCAGCTGAGATGTGCATCATCGAGCTTGTCTGATTAGCTTTATAAAAAGAGAACCCCCTGCTCACACCGAGCAGGGGGTTTTTGACTGTTGGCTGCTGGGAAAGTCGCCGAAACGTAAAACAAAAACTCCCGTCAAAAAGACGGGAGTTTTATTCTGGAGCGGATGACGAGGCTCGAACTCGCTACCTCCACCTTGGCAAGGTGGCGCTCTACCAGATGAGCTACATCCGCAACTGCAAGAGAGATTATAACAGAGTGAGTTGCAAATGTCAAGAGTTATTTTAATATTTTTTTATATTTTTTATTAAATATTAAAGGCGGCTTTCAGATATGAAAACCGCCTTTAATATCTTAATCCAATTCAAACTGACCGGTATAAAGCTGATAGTATTTGCCCTTCTGCTCAATAAGGTCATCGTGGTCGCCACGCTCAATGATTTCGCCGTTTTCAAGCACCATAATTGCATTCGAATTGCGTACGGTTGAAAGTCTGTGAGCGATAACGAAAACCGTTCTGCCCTCCATAAGCTTATCCATACCCTTTTCGATAAGGCGTTCGGTTCTTGTGTCGATTGAGCTTGTTGCCTCGTCAAGGATAAGCACGGGCGGGTCTGCAACTGCGGCTCTTGCGATTGCAAGAAGCTGACGCTGACCCTGCGAAAGATTGGCGCCGTCGCCCGTAATCATTGTATCGTAGCCGTCGGGGAGACGGGTAATAAACGAATCCGCATTCGCAAGCTTTGCGGCGGCAACGATTTCTTCGTCCGTTGCGTCAAGTCTGCCGTAAGCGATATTATCTCTGACCGTGCCGGTGAAAAGGTGGGTATCCTGAAGAACCATCGCCATTGAGCGGCGAAGCTCGGATTTTTTGATTTTCTTGATGTTGATGCCGTCATAGGTGATTTTGCCTTTGTCAACATCATAGAAACGGTTAATGAGATTGGTGATAGTCGTTTTGCCTGCGCCCGTTGAGCCGACGAATGCAATCTTTTCGCCCGGTCTTGCATATAGCGAAACATTTTTGAGAACCGTCTTTTTACCGTCGTAGCTGAAGGTTACGTCGTGGAAACGGACATCGCCCTGCCACTCGGTGTAAGTGAGAGAGCCGTCGCCGTGGGGATGCTTCCACGCCCAGATGCCCGTTCTTTCTTCGCATTCAACGATTTCGCCGTTGTCAAGCTTCTTAGCGTTGACAAGGGTAACATATCCCTCGTCCTCTTCGGCAGGAGTGTCGATAATCTCAAAGATTCTTTCCGCACCTGCAAGAGCGGCGATGATGTTGTTGAACTGCTGTGAAATCTGGGTTATCGGCTGGAAGAACTGACGGGTATAAATAAGGAAGGTGAACAGCGCGCCGACGGAAATTCCGAAGAAACTCTCCTCGGGAACTGTCATAATCAGCAACGAGCCGATGGTAGCTGTTGCGGCGTAGGTGATATAGGACATATTACCCATAATCGGCATAAGAATGCTCGCATAGGTGTGGGCATTTGTTGCGGCGTGGCGAAGATTTGCATTGATTGCGCCGAAGCCGCTGTTTGCCGTGTCCTCGTAACAGAAAACCTTAACGACCTTGAGACCCTCGATATATTCCTCGATATATCCGTTAACCTCGCCCACGCATTTCTGCTGTGCCCTGAAATATTTTGCGCTCTGTTTACCGAGAGCCTTGATAACAAAGAATGCAATGAAGAGCATTGCGATAACAAAAAGAGTCAGAACGGGGCTGTACCAGAGCATCATCACAAACGTACCGATTACGGTGACGGTTGACGCAACAAGCTGAACGAAGCTCTGGCTGATGCATTCACGCAGAACGTCCGCATCGTTTGTGTAGCGGCTCATAAGCTCGCCGTGAGTGTGGGTGTCAAAGAATTTTATGGGTAAATCCATCATATGGTCAAACAAATCCTTACGGATTGTGTTGAGCGTTTTCTGTGCAACCTGAAGCATAGTTCTTGAATATGCATAGGAAGAAATAACGCCGAAAAGATAGATGATGCCGAGCGTTACAAGGGTCTTTACAAGCGGTGCAAGCAGCTCCTTTGTTATTTCGGAGCCGATAAGGGGAAGCAGGAAATCATCGGTTATCGTTTTGACGAAGGAAGTGCCGATAATGCCCGCAAGCGCACTGAACGCAACAAAGATGAATACAAAAACAAGCATCATCTTTGATTTGCCGAGATAGCCGAGAAGCCTTGAAAAGGTTGCTTTGGTATTCTTGGGCTTCTGGAATTTGTTGCCGGGACCCGGTCCGGCGCCTTCGGGCGGTTTTTTTGTCTGCGGTGCCATTATTCTTTTCCCCCTTCCTGCTGTGATTTATATACCTCGGTATAGATTTCGTTTGTGCCGAGAAGCTCGTCGTGAGTGCCGACAGCGTCAATTCTGCCGTCGTCAAGCACGATGATTTTATCTGCGTGCTGAATCGAGCTTATACGCTGTGCGACGATGAGGGTTGTGACATCGCCGTGGTTTGCCTTGAGTCCCTCGCGGATTTTCGCATCCGTTGCGGTATCAACAGCGCTTGTGCTGTCGTCAAGAATAAGAACCTTCGGGGATTTGAGAAGTGCTCTTGCGATGCAGAGTCTTTG
>JAZSLR010000020.1:0-34356 GCA_045535475.1 Acutalibacteraceae bacterium
GAATATGTTGTCAATCCCCGTATCGTAAGAGGACTTGACTATTATACACGCACCGTTTTTGAATTCGTTTCAACCCAGATCGGCGCTCAGGGCACGGTCTGCGGCGGCGGTCGCTACGACGGACTCGTTGAAGAGCTTGGCGGACCTCACATTCCGTCGCTCGGCTTCGGTATGGGTACGGGCAGACTTCTTATGCTTCTTGAAGCGCAGGGAATCGAGCTTCCCAAACCCTCGGGCTGCGACCTCTATATCGCTCCGATGGGCGAAAACGCATCGTTTGAGGCGGCGGCAATCGTTGCCGACCTTCGTGCAGGCGGCATCAGCGCACAGACAGACGTTGTCGGCCGTTCGCTCAAGGCGCAGATGAAATATGCCGACAAAATCGGTGCTAAATACACAATGGTGCTCGGCGACGACGAAATCGCTCAGGGCAAGGCAAAGGTCAAGAATATGGACAGCGGCGAGAGCACCGAAATGGAGCTTGCCGAAATTGCCGATGATTTTATGGGATTCCTTGTAAGGCAGGAAACTGCCGCACTCGGCGAATCGCTCGACCTCAGCGGTGTTGACCTTTCCGCAATTCTCGGACAGATATAACAATAAAGGATGATATAGTATGGATTTTATGACAGGACTCAAAAGAACCCATTACTGCGGCGACCTCCGTCTTTCCGATGCAGGCAAAACCGTAACCGTAGCAGGCTGGGTTCAGCGTCAGAGAGACCTCGGCGCACTCATTTTCATTGACCTTCGTGACAGAGAAGGCATCGTTCAGCTTGCTTTTGACGAAGCAACCGCAAAGGACGTTTTCGAAAAGGCGGCTTCGGCAAGAAGTGAGTATGTTCTTATGGCTCAGGGTACAGTCAGAGAGCGTTCGGCAAAGAATACCGAAATCCCCACGGGTGAAATCGAAATCGAAGTAACGGACCTCCGAATTCTTGCAAAGAGCGAAACACCGCCCTTCGAGATTATTGAGGACTGCCAGACAGCGGAGCTTACCAGACTCAAGTACCGCTACCTCGACCTTCGCAGACCCGACCTTCAGAAGAATATTCTTCTTCGCCACAAGATAACAAAAATCACAAGAGACTATTTTGATGAAAACGGCTTCATTGAGATTGAAACTCCCATTCTCATCAAGTCAACTCCCGAAGGCGCAAGAGACTACCTTGTTCCCAGCCGTATCCACAAGGGCAAGTTCTATGCTCTTCCCCAGTCGCCCCAGCTTTACAAGCAGCTTTCGATGGTTGCGGGATTTGACAGATATATGCAGATTGCACGTTGCTTCCGTGACGAAGACCTCCGTGCTGACCGTCAGCCCGAATTCACACAGATTGACCTTGAAATGTCATTTGTTGATATGGAGGACGTTCTTGCAATCGGCGAAGGTTATATGGAAAGAGTTTTCCGTGAGGCACTCGGCGCAGAAATCAAGCTTCCTCTTCCCAGACTAACTTATAAAGAAGCAATGGAGCGTTACGGCAGCGACAAGCCCGATACACGCTACGGTATGGAAATCTATGACCTTAGCGAAACCGTCAAGGGCTGCGGCTTCGGTGTTTTCACCGGCGCACTTGAAGCAGGCGGCAGCGTAAGAGGCATCACCGCAAAGGAAGCTTTCAATATTCTCACAAGAAAAGAAATCGATAAGCTTACCGAAATGGTAAGAGGCATCGGCGCAAAGGGTCTCGCCTGGGCAAGACTTGCAGAGGACGGCACGGTTGCATCATCGTTTGCAAAATTCCTCACAGAGGATGAGATGAACGCACTTCTCGAAAAGGCAGATGCAAAGCCGGGCGACGTTGTTCTTATCATCGGAGACGGCAAAAACTCAACTGTTCTTTCCGTTCTCGGCGCACTCCGTCAGGCTGTTGCGAAAAAGCTTGACATTATTCCCGAAAATCAATATAATCTTCTCTGGATTACCGAATTCCCGTTCTTTGACTGGGATGAGGACAGCCAGCAGTATGTTGCAATGCACCATCCGTTCACATCGCCTATGGACGAATGCCTTGATTATCTTGAAACAGACAAAGGTTCGGTCCGTGCAAAAGCATATGACCTTGTTCTCAACGGCGTTGAGCTTTGCTCGG
Source organism: Acutalibacteraceae bacterium (assembly GCA_045535475.1). Lineage (GTDB taxonomy): Bacteria > Bacillota > Clostridia > Oscillospirales > Acutalibacteraceae > CAG-177. The sequence goes on from JAZSLR010000020.1 coordinate 2,094, forward strand.
GTTCAATCAGAATCACAAATCACGACCTTCAGGCAAGAATTTTCTCGCTTCTCGGTCTTTCCGACGAAGAGGCTCACAACAAGTTCGGCTATCTTCTCGATGCATTCAAGTATGGCGCACCTCCTCACGGCGGTATGGGCATCGGTCTTGACAGACTTGTTATGCAGATGCTCGGCAGTGAATCACTCCGCGATGTTATCGCATATCCCAAGGTTCAGAACGCAAGCGAGCCTATGACGGAATGCCCTGCAACCGTTGACGGCGTTCAGCTTGACGACCTCGGAATCGCAATCTCGGCAACAGAAGAATAATATATAATGTAAATTTTTCCTTGGAAGGATGATATTAAATGGCAAGAGTCTATAATTTTTCAGCGGGTCCTTCAATGCTCCCCGAAAGCGTGCTTAACAGAGCGGCGGCAGAAATGCTCGATTATAAGGGCAGCGGTCAGTCTGTTCTCGAAATGAGCCACCGTTCAAAGGTTTATGAAGAAATCATCTTCGGCGCACGCGACCTTTTCAAAGAGGTTATGAATATCCCCGATAACTATAAGGTTATCTTCTGCCAGGGCGGTGCTTCAACTCAGTTTGCGGCTATCCCCCTCAACTTCCTCAACGGAAGCGGCAAGGCTGACTACGTTCTCTCGGGTCAGTTCTCAACAAAGGCATATAAAGAAGCCTGCAAATACGGCGATATCAAGGTTGTCGGCTCATCAAAGGAGCAGAATTTTTCCTGCATCCCCGAGCTTGACAAGGCAAACTTCACTCCCGATGCAGACTATTTCTACATCTGCCAGAACAACACAATCTACGGCACACGCTTTGCCGAGCTTCCCGATACAGGCAACGTTCCTCTCGTAGCAGACGTTTCATCCTGCTTCCTTTCAGAGCCTATGGATGTTTCAAAGTACGGCGTTATCTACGGCGGCGCACAGAAAAACGTTGCTCCCGCAGGTCTGACAGTTGTTATCGTGCGTGAGGATCTTCTCGGCAACGCAAGGGACTACACTCCCACAATGCTCGACTATAAGACCCTCGCAGACAACGATTCAATGTACAACACACCGCCTTGCTATTCTATTTATATGTGCAAGCTTGTTCTTGAATGGATCAAGACTCTCGGCGGTCTTGAAGCAATGAAGCTTCATAACGAAAAGAAATGCTCAATTCTCTATGATTTCATTGATAACAGCAAGATGTTCAATAACCCCGTTAAGAAGAGCGACCGTTCAATGATGAACGTCACCTTCGTGACCGAGAGCGACGAACTCAATGCAAAATTTGTCAAGGAAGCAACAGAAGCAGGCTTTGTTAACCTCAAGGGACACCGCTCGGTCGGCGGTATGAGAGCTTCAATCTATAACGCAATGCCCATCGAAGGCGTTGAAAAGCTCGTTGACTTTATGGCAGAGTTCGAAAAGAAGAACTGAACATTAATCGGCTCCCTCTGATGAGGGAGCTGTCGCAAAGCGACTGAGGGAGAGACGGCATTTGCGTGTCGACAGTTGGCTTTTGCTTTTTTGTTTCTCTCCCTCCGTCATTTGCTCCGCAAATGCTACCTTCCTCGTCAGAGGGAGGCAATAAGGTCGAAAGGACAGATTACCGTGTTCAACATTTTATTATTAAACAAAATCTCCAAGAACGGTCTTGACCGTCTTGATGTAACAAAATTCGCTTGTGCAGATGCAGTCGAAAATCCTGATGCGATTCTCGTGCGTTCCGCTTCAATGCACGAAATGGAGCTTTCGGAAAGCACTCTTGCAATCGCAAGAGCAGGCGCAGGTGTCAACAATATTCCCATTCCCGCTTGCAGCGACAAGGGCGTTGTTGTTTTCAACACTCCCGGTGCAAACGCAAATGCGGTTAAGGAGCTTGTTATCTGGTCGCTTTTCCTTGCTTCAAGAAAGGTTGCCGCTTCTCTCGACTGGTGCAAAACACTCAAGGGCGAGGGCGAAAACGTTGGCAAGCTCGTTGAAAAGGGCAAGAGCAACTTTGCAGGCCCCGAAATTCTCGGCAAGACTCTCGGTATTGTCGGTCTCGGCGCAATCGGTGCACTTGTTGCAGAGAGCGCAAAGGCTCTCGGTATGACCGTTATCGCTTATGACCCCTTCGCAGCAGGAAAGACCGATATCAAACTCGTCCCGCTTGACGAAATCTTTGCAAACAGCGATTATATTACTCTCCACGCCCCTCTCAACGACGGCACAAGAGGTATGATTAACGCAGAAACCATCGCAAAGATGAAGGACGGCGTCAGAATCCTCAACTTCGCAAGAGGCGAGCTTGTTGCTTCAAAGGATATCATCGAAGCACTCGCAAGCGGTAAGGCGGGCGCTTACGTTACCGACTTCCCGACCGATGAGCAGCTCGGTGCAGAGGGTGTAACAGCTATTCCTCACCTCGGCGCATCAACTCCCGAGAGCGAAGAAAACTGCGCAATGATGGCGGCAGACGAGGTTTCCGCTTACCTTCTCAAGGGCGAAATCATCAATTCCGTCAACCTTCCCAACACCTGCCTTGCAGAGAGCTTTGCAGTGCGCACCTGCTTCATCCACAAGGAGGATGCAGATGAATTCGCAGCAAAGGCAGAAGCAGCCGCAAAGGCAGCAGGCGCAAACGTTGCATCAATCTTCACCGCCAACAAGAAGGATATGGGTTACACCGTTATCGATACCGACAAGGCATTCGATGCAAGCGGCGTTGAAGGCGCAATCAGAGTAAGAACAATATAAAAGGACTGTCTCACTAAGCGAAGAACAAAAGAAACGAGATAAAGAGAATTGAATCGGAAAACAAGTTGTCCGTAATCAGTTTATTTGTGCTATAAAATAAAAATATTTTTTATGTTTCTTTTTAGCCGTTTTTCCGAACTCGACGTATACACATACGCCTATCGTTCGGAGAAAACGGCTTCTTCATCTTATTGAGACAGCCCTGACTTTACAGGAGATATTATGGATAAATTCAGCTTCATAAAAGACGAAAAACTGCAGAAGCAGATAAAATTCGCGCTTGTCATTGACGAAATGAAGAATATTTTCCGCCGTAACCTAATCATTAACGGCTCAAGGCGTGAAAACGATGCGGAGCATTCGTGGAATCTCGCGATGCTCGCTATGCTTTTTGAGGAGTACAGCACCGAAAAGGTTGACCTTGAAAGAGTGCTCAAAATCGCCCTCGTGCACGACCTTATTGAAGTCTATGCAGGCGACACTTTTGCATATGATGTTAAGGGCAATGAGGATAAGCTTCAGCGTGAAATAGAGTCGGCAAACAAGCTTTTCGGCATTCTCGACCCCGCGCAGGGCGCAGAAATCCGTGCATTATGGGATGAGTTTGAGGCAAAGGAAACCCCCGAATCGAAGTATGCCAATGCAATTGACCGCATCCAGCCTCTCATCAACAACTATATGACAAACGGTCACACCTGGAAAGAGGGCGATGTCCACGCGCCGCAGATTTATAAGCGTATGGATATCATCCGCACAACAACTCCCGCACTCTGGCCGATAGTTGAAGGCATAATCGCCACCTCAATTGAAATCGGAATATTGAAACCGTAAATTAAAACCGAACCCTGCCATATGACAAGGTTCGGTTTTTTGTCTTTTGGTCGGAGTGCAGAGGTTCGAACTCTGGGCCTCGTGGTCCCAAACCACGCGCGCTACCAACTGCGCCACACCCCGAAATATATAATTTTAAGAAAATGTATCAATATGGATTATTAAAACATTCCGCCTTGCGCTACCAACTATCGGTCAGAAACATTGTCGCACTGCTCGCTTGGAGCGCTTCGCATTGCTCTGTGTTTCTTTCTGCTCCGTCATTGCCTTCTTCCGCCACCGGCGGCGGCAATGCCGTAGCCACCACACCCCGAAATGCTAAATTAAAACTTCTTATCTATTTTATGACATCCAGGCGATAAAGTCAACAGTATTTTATAAAAAACCGGCATCCTCGGGAAGAAGATGCCGGTTAACTTTTTATACAACGGGAACGCTGTGATTATAAACGGGATACCATTTTGACGAGCCGTAATTTCTTGCTCTGAAAAGAACCTCGTCGTCATAAACCTCCATCTGGAAGCCCATACCGCCCCAGGGCACACCGTATCTGTTGATAATCATATATGTGGGAAGATTTATGTAGTTAACGCCGTTGATGGTTTCAACGCAGGAGAAGCCGAATACGGTTTCAACAAGAGGGCCGTTGATGCCTGTGTGAACGTGACCGCTGATGAAGAAAACGTTTTCATATTTTTCAAGGATTGACTGAACTCTGTCGCTGCAATCGCCGAGCCCGCCGTCCTCCCAGATTTTATCCTGACCGTTAACGCCTTCAACGGGTACGTGGCACACAACAAACATCGGAAGATCTCTGTCTGCCGCTTCGGCAAGGGCATTGTCAAGGAACTGATATTGTTCCTCTGCCATATCGGGATGATCCCAGGTATCCTCGCCGTCGTCGCAAAGAACAACGAAGCGGTAACCGTTGATATCCGTTTTGTAATATGCTTTATTGATTTGTTCGCCTGCGGGATTCAGCTTATTGTAAAGGTCAACAAATTCCTGCCTTGCCTGTTCCTGAGGTCTGTCCTCAACGTGGCCTACATCGTGGTTACCCATTGCGATTACCCAGTTTTCGGCGCTTCGGCTGTCTGCCATAATTCTGAAGAAGCTTTCCATTGAAGGGGCATCGCCGTAGTTGGTAAGGTCGCCCGAAACAATTAGTGCATCGATTGTATCCTTTGAGCGCTCAAGGTCATTAAGACCGTTTGCCCATATCCATTCGCCGATGGGCCAGTCAACGTCAATATGTACGTCGGAAACGAGTGCGGCATTCAGCCTGCAATCATCAGCTTTTGTTGCGAGCTCAAGAGCATCAAAGCCTGCGAGGAATTCGCTTGAGGGAAAAATCGTTGTAAGAAGCGAAACGATAAGCGCGATAACCTGTTTAACTGCGAGCCACATAATTTTTTCTCCTTAAACTTTATTATTCTGCAAATTCTGCTTTTTCAATCATATCGCAGACGTAAACGTCAACAAGTGAGAAAACACGTCCGCCGAGAGAGGAGAGATATTCATCGTCGTCCTTGTCGCAGAGCATCGCATAATTTTTGCCGATATTTTCAACAACATCTCTGTTTTTTCTGACGGAGAGATAATAGAATGTGAAAGAAGAACCGTCGGAAATATTTGAGAAGAATCCTGCGGCGGTTTCACTGAGCTTTGAGTACATCGAGTTGATTGCCTGGGATGCAAGCATAGTGTGAGGCAGATACTTGTGAAGAGCAATCTGGCACGCAAAAACCATCAGCGCACGAAGCTGACGTACTTCGTTGGTTGTAAGCTTTGCGGCATCCTCAGCGCAGAACGTTTCGGGCGAAAGCGCTGAAAGCTCTTCGCCGAGTTTCATTGCTTTTCCGATATTGCCGTTGCTGCGGTAGGAATCGACAAGCAGAGCAAGCTCTGCAAGGTCTGCACCTGCGGCATCCGTCTTTTTCGGATGAAAAATTTTAATGTCGTCGTCGTTAGCTCTCATTTTTATTTGCTCTCCATTGCAGCTTTTTTCTTTTTCATTTTGGTTTTATAGCTCATAAGAGCCTTGACATCGGCATCGGGAGTTGCGAAATCGCCGACACAGATGGTTTTCTTTGAATACATACCCTTGAAATCGGTGCCGCCGGTTGCAAGGATTCCGTTTGCACGTGCGAATTTGAGAAGTTCGGCTTCCTGTTCCGGAGTGTTTTCGGGGTGCCAGACTTCAACGCCGTCAATTCCGGCTGAGAGAAGGTCATCAAGAATATCGAGGCAGTCCGAAGCGCCGGGATGTGCAAGAACGGCAACGCCGCCCGCTTCGTGGATAGCATCAATAATCTCAGCAGGTTCGGGATAATTCACTTTAACAAGAACATTTCCCTCGCTTTCGGCAGAGAAAAGCTCGTGATATATTTCGCCGTAAATCTTATCGGTTATTCCGCATTCGAGAAGAGCGTGCATAATGTGCTGCTCAAAAACAGCGGTTGAACCCGTTGCGCACTTGAGCACAAGCTCGGGCGAGATGGGATATTTACGAGCAACCTTGAGTGTCATAAGCTGGCTTGCCTTTTTTCTTGAAACGATGTTTCTGTGGCAAAGACCTTCAAGCCTGTCCGGGCTGTCGCAAAGATAGCCGATGATTTCGATGTTTTTGCCCGATTTAGAATCGGTCGCCGAAATCTCAACTCCGGGGATAACATTAATCCCCCTTCTTTCGCCGATTATTTTAGCGCGGACTGTTCCTGCCTGGCAGTCACGGTCAGTTATGGCGATGGTGGTTAATCCTTTCTTCTGAGCGAGCACGATGAGGTCGTCAATACCCATTGAGCTGTCAGAAAGTTTGGTGTGGCAATGCAAATCTGCTGGCATAATTTTTACCTCTCTCAAAAAATCGCACAGTGTCCTAATATACAATAATTATACATCAATCGGAAATTTTGTGCAAGTAATTTTTGAATATATAAGGCAAAATTTATTGAGAGATTTGATTTTTATATTATATGTGTTATAATATTATTCTTAATGTGTTGCGAATAATCTTTTTACGAATAATAATTCAGTTACGGAGGGAAAAGGATGAAAAAAATTGCAGTCGGACTCAGCGGAGGAGTTGACAGCAGCGCCGCGGCATTGCTTCTGCTTGAGCAGGGATATGACGTTACGGGTGTTATTCTTCGCCTGAAACCCGGGAATTATGCGGATTCCGATATTGCGGATGCGCAAAGAATTGCCGATTGCCTCGGCATAGAGCTGCGTATCCTTGACCGCCGTGACTATTTCAAAAAGAACGTTATTGAACCGTTTGTCGGCGAATATCTTGCCGCAAGGACTCCGAATCCGTGCGTTGAGTGCAATGCCGCCGTCAAATTCGGCACAATGCTTGACTATGCTCTTGAAATCGGATGCGACGGAATTGCAACGGGGCATTACGCGAAAATCGAAGAAAAAGACGGCAGATATCTGCTCAGACGTTCCGAAAGCGCAAAAGACCAAAGTTATTTTCTTTACAGACTCAGTCAGTTTCAGCTTTCGAGAGCAATTTTCCCTCTTGAAGGGATGGATAAAGAAGAAATCCGTATGAAAGCGGAAAAAGCAGGACTTCCCGTTGCCCGAAAGAGCGACAGTCAGGAAATCTGCTTTGTTCCCGATGATGATTATATTGCATATCTTGCTTCGCTCGGCATATCTTCGCCGAAAGGCAATTTTATCGATAAAGACGGCAACATTCTCGGCGAGCATAACGGCATTATCAATTACACAATCGGTCAGCGCAAGGGACTCGGCGCATTCGGTAAGCCGATGTTCGTGACGGGAATGAATGCGGAAAACAACACCGTCACAATCGGTGAAAACGGCAGTCAGTACAGCATCGGATTTGTTGCGGACAAGCTGAATTTTATTGCGTTTGACAAACCCAAAGAGCCGTTCAGAGCGAATGTGAAAATCCGTTTCAAGGCAAAGGAACAGCCCGCGCTGATTACTCCGAATGCCGACGGAACGGTGACGGTTGTTTTTGACGAACCGCAACGCTCCGTAACCCCCGGACAGAGTGCCGTTTTCTATGACGGTGATATCGTTATCGGCGGCGGCAGGATAATTGCTTCGCTTTAATTCACGTATTAACTCTGCGTTCTGCACTCTGAACTCTGCATTTAAAAACAGCTTTCAATAATTTTATCGCTTCCCTCGGGCGAATAAACCCATTGGTCAATATGTCCGTCACGGATGAAATATTTCGGAGCTTCAACGGGATAATCCGCATCAAAGCAGTCAACGATAATGAGCTTGATTTTCATTTTTGAGGGAATAATGCTTTTGATGTAAACGCTTGCGTGGCTGCCCGCTTCAACACCCTCCGAAAATTCGGCAAGACCCGCAAGATTCGGCGCAAGCTCAACGAATATGCCGTATTTTTCAACCGAACGTACGATTCCGGGCACGGTTTCGCCGACAGAAAACAAGGCGGCATTTTCTTCCCACGTGCCGAGAAGCTCCTTGTGGCTGAGCGTGATGCGTCCGTTTTCGTCAATGCTTCTGACAACGGCAAAAATATTCTGCCCCGGCATAAACCTTGCGCTCGGATGAGGGATTCTTGAAACGGAGATGCTGTCAATCGGCATAAGTGCGCTTATACCTGCACCGATGTCGCAGAAAACCCCGAAGCCTTCAATGTGAGTGACCGTTGCAGGGATAACATCGCCCGCACGAAGCGACGAAATATACTCTCTCGAGCAGTCGTTCTGAACTCTTTTGCGGCTCAGTACAGCAAGGGTGTTGCCGCTTTCATCGGAGCGGAAACCCGTGATAACAAAGGCAACGGGTTTGTTGACTCTCGAAATCAGGGCGATATCTCTGACCGTGCCTTCTTCGATTCCGACCGCGCCCTCGTTTCTCGGAATAATGCCTTTCATACATCCCAGGTCAACGTGGAGGTTATGCTCGCTGTCGCATCGCGTGACGCGCCCTTCAAGGGTTGCCTCGGAATAAAACGCATCGCGCAGCGTGAATCGGTTTGAGAGAAACCGCTTGTTTTCTTCTGTTGTTATAATTTGCCCCTCGGGTTTGAATATTCTCATTTCTGACCACCATTCCGCCTTACGGCTGTTTATCGATAGTTTAGTATATGGCTGCTTCGGGAAGATAATTCCAAAAAAATTTACATATTGCATATACTTTAATTAATAAGTATGGTATACTTTTTAAATAAATAACGGAGAGATAATTATGGATGTAAGAGTAGGCGACGTTCTTCTGATGAAAAAAAAGCATCCCTGCGGCGAAGATAAATTTGCCGTTCTGCGTGTCGGCGCGGATTTCCGCATCAGATGTATCGGATGTGGCAGAGAAGTTATGCTTGAAAGAGTCAAGGTCGAAAAAAATATAAAAAAAATAATCCGTGATGAGGAATAATATATGCTTGATAAATTGGTAAAGGTTGAAGAACGCTTTGATTTTATAAATGAAAAGCTCTGCGAGGCCGACGTTGTTTCGGATATGGCACAGTATAAAAAGTTTATGCAGGAGCTTAAGGTTTTAACCCCGATTGTTGAAAAATACCGTCAGCTCAAAGCCGCTCAGGCAACCCTTCAGGAAGCAAGGGAGATGCTCGATGCGGGCGGAATGGAAAAGGATTTCCGCGAGATGGTGCAGGAAGAATATGAGCAGGCGGGTGAGCAGGCTGAGATTTTCGCCGAGGAGCTTAAAATCCTTCTCCTTCCCCGTGACCCCAACGACGATAAGAACGTTATCGTTGAAATCAGAGGCGGCGCAGGCGGAGAAGAAGCATCGCTCTTTGCAGGTGTGCTGTTCAGAATGTATTCGATGTACGGCGAGGCAAAAGGCTGGAAGAGCGAAATTCTCAATTCCAACCCCACGGAGCTCGGCGGATTCAAGGAAATCAGCTTTATGATTGAGGGCGAGGGCGCTTATTCACGTTTCAAGTTTGAAAGCGGAGTTCACCGTGTTCAGCGAGTGCCCGAAACCGAAAGCCAGGGCAGAATCCACACCTCAACCGTCACCGTTGCCGTTCTTCCCGAGGCGGAGGAGGTTGATATTGAAATCAATCCTGCCGATTTGCAGATAGATACCTACCGTTCGGGCGGCGCAGGCGGTCAGCACGTCAACAAAACCGAAAGTGCAATCAGAATCACCCATATCCCGACGGGTACGGTTGTTGAATGTCAGGACGAACGCAGTCAGCACAAGAATAAGGACAGAGCGATGAAGATTCTCCGTTCAAAGATTCTTGAAGCCGAAAGAGAAAAACAGCACGATGCCATTGCGGGCGAGCGAAAAGCTCAGGTCGGCACGGGCGACAGAAGCGAAAGAATAAGGACATATAACTATCCGCAGGGCAGAGTCAGCGACCATCGTATCAATCTCACCCTTTATAAGATTGAGGCTATCCTCAACGGCGACCTTGATGAGATTATTGACGCTTTGATAACTGCTGATACAGCGGAAAAGCTGAAAAGTGAGTAAAAATGAAAACACTTTATCTGAAATCCAACGAAAAAAAAGCAATTGATAAGGCTGCCGAGATACTGAAAAACGGCGGTCTTGTTGCCATACCTACCGAAACGGTCTACGGTCTTGCAGCAAATGCGCTTGACGGCGAAGCGGTCAGAAAAATTTTCATTGCCAAGGGCAGACCGCAGGATAATCCGCTGATAGTGCACATTGCATCGCTTGACGAAATAGAACCTCTTGTTGAAAAGGTTGACGAAAGGCTTTATGAGCTTGCGGAGAAATACTGGCCCGGTCCGCTGACGGTGATAATGAAAAAATCTTCACTCTTTCCCGATGAGGTCAGCGCAGGGCTTGATACGGTTGCGATCCGTATGCCGTCGCACGAATGCGCGAGAGAAATCATAGAAAAATCGGGTCTGCCGCTTGCCGCACCGAGCGCGAATGCATCGGGCAAGCCCAGTCCCACCAAAGCATCTCACGTTATCGAGGACCTTGACGGCAAAATCGATGCCGTTGTTGACGGCGGAGAAAGCGAGGTCGGCGTTGAGTCAACAGTTGTGACCCTTGCAACCAATCCTCCGACTCTTCTGCGCCCCGGCGGAATCACTCCCGAGCAGCTTGAGGATGTGCTTGGTGCAATTCAGATTTCACCCGCCGTATTTGAAAAACTGCGTGAGGGCGAAAAGGCGGAGTCGCCGGGTATGAAATATAAGCATTATGCGCCCGCCGCTCAGGTGACGATAATCAAAGGCAGCTTTGAAAGCTATAAAAAATTCCTTCTTGCCCACAAGGAAACGGTCTGCGCCGTGTGCTTTGAGGGTGAAGGAAAATATTTTGAAAAATATATCGAATACGGAAAAGAGAATGACGATATTTCTCAGGCACACAAAATTTTTGATGCTCTGCGTGAGGTTGATGCAATCGGATGCAAGAAAGCGTTCGTGCGTTGCCCCGTTTCAAGCGGAGTCGGTCTTGCGGTCTATAACAGACTTCTTCGCTCCGCCGCTTTCCGTGTTATTGACCTTGAAATCTGTATTCCCGTTTTCGGCTTGACGGGTCAGACGGGTGCGGGCAAAACCACGGTCGGAAAACTGCTTGCCGAAAAAGGCTGTCACATAGTTGACACGGATATCCTTGCAAGAAAAGCGGTTGAAAATCCCGAGGTTATCGCAATGCTCTGCGAGCGCTTCGGTGATGATATCATTTCAGACGGTGCACTTGACCGACGCGAGCTTGCAAGAAGAGCATTTGCAACGCTCGAGGGCACGGCGGCGCTCAGCGCAATCACCCATCCCGAAATAACACGCCTTGCAATTGAAGAAATCCACACCGCCGAAAAGGACGGCGCAAGGGCGGCGGTTATTGATGCGGCGCTTCTCTATGACAGTCCGCTCGTTGCGGTCTGCGAAAAGAATATCTGCGTTGTTGCGGATGAAAAAATCCGACTTGAAAGAATAATGAAACGTGATTCAATTACGGAATCTGATGCGAAATTACGCATAAACGCACAGCCCTCCGCGGAATATTACACCGAAAAATCGGATATCATTATTAATAATAACGGTGCGGATATTGAAGCGCAGATTGCAGATTTGATGAAGGAAATATATGACAATTAACCCCAGAATAAAATCAATTTTTATAATTATTGTTTCCGCCGCTGTGTTGTTTGCGGCATTTTCGGTAACGGGCAAAACGGTTATGAAAACGCTTTACCCTTTGAAATATACCGAATATGTCGAAAAATACAGCGCCGAATACGGTGTTGACCCGAAGCTTGTCTATGCGGTGATAAAAACCGAAAGCTCGTTTAATCCCGATGCCGTTTCCTATGCGGATGCGGCGGGTCTTACTCAGATAACGCCCGAAACGTTTGAATGGCTCAAGCAGAAGCTCGGCGAGGAAAACGAAAACCTTAGTCTTTATGATCCCGAAACATCAATAAAATACGGTGCGTTTTTCCTTAGCTATCTCATTAATGAATTCGGCGATACCGACACCGCTATTGCCGCCTATCACGCGGGCAGAGGCAGGGTAATCGGATGGCTGGAGGATAAAAAAATATCGCCCGACGGCAAAACGCTGAGCGAAATTCCGATTCCCGAAACGGCGCACTATGTTAAAAAAGTCAACAAAGCATTAAATATCTACAACAATTTATATAAGTAAAGGATGAATGAAATGAGCGAAAAAACTCAGGCAGAAATTTTGAAGGAAGAGCTTTTTGCAAAGCAGGAGCACGCTGTTTACACCTGCGAAGAAAACGAGGTTGCCGTTGCGGATGAATTCTGCGAGGGCTATAAAAAATTCCTTGATGCTTGCAAAACGGAGCGCGAAGCCGCCGCATACACAAAGGAGCTTGCAATAAAAGAGGGATATGTTGAATTCGACCCCAAGGCAAGCTATAAGGCAGGGGACAAGGTTTATTATGACATCCGCTCAAAAGCACTTATTCTCTGCACATTCGGCAAAAAAGGTCTTGAATACGGTGCAAAAATCGTTGCATCGCATATCGATTCTCCCAGACTTGACCTCAAGCCCAATCCGCTCTATGAGGATTCCGAGCTTGCATTCTTCAAGACTCACTATTACGGCGGAATCAAGAAATATCAGTGGACAGCAATCCCCCTTGCGCTTCACGGCGTTGTTTTCAGACGTGACGGAAGCAGCGTCAATATCAAACTCGGCGAGGATGAGGGTGACCCGATTTTTGTTGTTACCGACCTTCTTCCCCATCTCGACAAAAAGCAGGCAAACAGACCTCTTGACGAGGCAATCGAGGGCGAAAATCTCAATATTCTTGTCGGAAGCAGACCCTTTGCCGCCGATAAGGGAAGCGAGATGGTAAAGCTCAACATTATGAAGCTCATCAACGAAAAATACGGCATAGTCGAATCCGATTTTCTTTCGGCAGAGCTTGAAATGGTGCCTGCATTCAAGGCGGCGGATATCGGCTTTGACCGCAGTATGATTGGCTCCTACGGTCACGACGACAGAGTGTGCGCTTACCCCTCAATCATTGCCGCATTCGAAGCAAAAACACCCGACTACACAAGCGTAACCGTTATTACGGATAAAGAAGAGGTCGGCTCGGACGGCAACACGGGTCTTCATTCGGCATTCCTCAAGCATTTTATTGCGGATATCGCAAAAACACAGGGTCTTGAGGGCAGAGATGTGCTCAGAGCATCCGAGTGCCTTTCGGCAGACGTCAACGCAGGCTTTGACCCGATTTATCCTTCCGTTCACGATAAAAAGAATGCCGCATTCCTCAACAAGGGAATCGTGGTCACAAAATATACAGGCTCCAGAGGCAAGAGCAGCACAAACGATGCAAACGCAGAGTTTGTTGCAAAGATGAGAAATATCTTTGACAGTGCAAAGGTTGCGTGGCAGACGGGCGAGCTCGGCAAGGTTGACGAGGGCGGCGGAGGAACCGTTGCAAAGTACGTTGCAAATCTCGGCGTTGAGGTTGTTGACGTGGGTGTACCCGTTCTTTCAATGCACGCACCTTTTGAGGTTGTTTCAAAGCTTGATGTTTATATGGCATATAAAGGATTCAAGGCATTTCTTGAGCAGTAAAGCGGGAAAAGAAGCAAAAAAGAAGTTTGTTTACAATTTGTTAACATTTTTACAACAACACTAAAGTATTCGTACAATATTATACAAAACAGATAGTAAAATGTATTGTTATCTTAATGCTTGACAACTTCTTTTTCATTTTTATTTTCTCTTTCCCCAATGTACTGCCGAATGCTGCACACATTCGGCAGTGCATCTTTTTTATATGTCATCGGTGGAGTTGTTCTATGAATTTGCCAAAAAGAAAACGTAACCGTTTGTTAAACTATGATTATTCTTCGTGCGGAGCATATTTTATAACAGTCTGCACGAAGAATAAGGAAAAATTGTTTTGGTCAGATGTAGGGGCGGCCACCGGCCGTCCTGAAACAGGAGAATACTGTTTATCTGAATACGGTTTAATAGTTGAATCGGCAATCAACAATATTGAGGAAATATATCCTATGATATCCGTTGATAAATATGTTGTTATGCCTAATCATATTCATATGATTTTGCTGATAAAAAGCGATGAATACGGACGGCCGATGGCCGCCCCTACGATATCAACGGTAATAAATCAGATGAAGGGATTTGTGAGCAAACAGGCAGGTTTTTCTGTTTGGCAGAAACTGTTTTATGACCATATAATCAGAGGACAAAACGATTATGATGAAATATGGCGGTATATTGATGAAAACCCGCTGAGGTGGGATCTGGATGAATTATATTGATCGTGTTTATGAGGAGAAATAATGAATAACATAAAAAAATTACAGCTTCAAATCAAAAAAAATGAAGCCAGTCTTATCGTATCGCCCGAAAACCGCCGTTATTTGACTGGCTTTGCTTCATCTGACGGCTATCTTCTCATAACAAAAACCGATGCGGTTTTGTTTGCCGACAGCCGTTATATCGAAGCGGCGCAGAAGATTGCCGTGGGTTGCGATGAAATCGTGCTTCTCACCTCTCCTTCGGAGCAGCTGCCCGAATATGCCGCAAAGCTCGGGGTGAAATCTGTTTTTACGGAGGCGGAAAAGCTCAGCGTTGCAACGTTTTCGGGAATTAAAAAAGCACTTGACTGCGAATGCACCGCCGAAAAGACAGATGATATGATTAACGCCCTGCGCCGCATAAAAAGCGAGGACGAAAAGAAGAAAATTCTTGCCGCACAGTCGATTGCAGAAGATGCATTTGACCACATTCTCGGTTTTATCGGAGAGGGCGTAACGGAGCGAGAAGTCGCCCTCACTCTCGATTTCTTTATGCTGAAAAACGGTGCGGAATGCGTTTCGTTTGAAACGATTGCCGTCAGCGGTAAGAATTCCTCGATGCCTCACGGCGTGCCTTCGGATAAAAAAATCGAAAAGGGCGATTTTATAACCCTTGATTATGGCGCCGTTGTCGACGGATATCACAGCGATATGACCAGAACCGTCGCTGTCGGTGAGGTTTCGTCAAAGCAGGCGGAGGTCTATGAAACGGTTCTTGCCGCACAGAAAAAGAGCCTTGAAATTCTCAAAGCGGGGGTTTCGTGCAGGGATGCCGATGCCGCTGCAAGAGATGTTATAAAAAATGCGGGCTACGGCGGATTTTTCGGCCACGGCACGGGTCACGGCGTCGGAATCGAAATCCACGAAGAGCCGAGAGTATCGCCCAAAAGCAAGAGCATTCTTCAGGTCGGCGATGTTGTGACGGTTGAACCCGGCATCTATATCCCGTCGGAATTCGGCGTGAGAATTGAAGATATGGCATTCATAACCGAAAACGGATGTGAAAATCTGACAAAATCCCCGAAAAATCTCATAATTCTTTAAAACTGAAGCGATAAATATAAAAAAAGACTTGAAAAATAAAAATGAATAGTATAAAATAATTGAGAAAACATATAAACAATTATAAGGAGAAATATTTTTATGGTATCAGCAGGCGATTTCAGAAACGGCGTAACCTTCGAAATGGAAGGTCAGGTCTATCAGATTATCGAATTCCAGCACGTTAAGCCCGGCAAAGGCGCAGCTTTCGTAAGAACAAAGATCAGAAACGTTATCGGCGGCGCTGTTGTTGTGCGTACATTCAACCCCACAGATAAGTTCCCCACCGCTTACATCGAGCGTAAGGAAATGGAATATTCATATGAGGATGGCGGTCTTTACTACTTTATGGATCCCGAAACCTATGATATGGTTCCCATCGGTGCAGACACTCTTCCCGATAACTTCAAGTTTGTTAAGGAAAACGAAACCTGCCGCGTTCTTTCATACAAGGGCAGCGTTTTCGGTGTTGAACCCCCCAACTCAGTTACTCTTCAGGTAACAAAGACCGATCCCGGCTTCGCAGGCAATACTGCTACCAATGCAACAAAGCCCGCAACTCTTGAAACCGGCGCAGAGGTTAAGGTTCCTCTCTTCATCGATGAGGGCGAAATGATTGTTGTTGACACTCGCACAGGCGAATATCTCAGCCGTGCATAATCAGTGCATAAAATAATTTAAACGGAGGACAAAGAAATGACCATTACTGAAAAGGTTGCATACCTCAAGGGTCTTGCAGAAGGTCTTGCTCTCGACGAAGCAAAGCCCGAAACCAAGATTATCAAGGCTATGATGGATGTTCTCGATGATATCGCTCTTTCCGTAAGCGATCTTGAGGACGGAATGGATCTTCTCAGCGAGCAGCTTGATGCTGTTGATGAGGACCTTGACGAGCTTGAAGGCTATGTTTATGAAGACCTCGATGATTGCTGCTGCGATGATTGCTGCGACGATGACGAGGAAGAATATTACGACGTTGAATGCCCCAGCTGCGGCGAAGTAATCTGCGTTGACAGAGATATTCTTGAAGAAGGAAGCATCAACTGCCCCAAGTGCAACGAGCTTCTTGAGTTCGAAATCGATTGCGACTGCGATTGCGAAGATTGCGAATAATATTTAAAAAGATAACCGCTGTATCCAATCGGATACAGCGGTTTTTTATACCAATTTTTTCTTGTCGAGATTAATAAATTTTCCGACGGCGATGAGTCCGATGACGGTCAGAATCAGCTCAACCGCCATATATGAGCCGTTATAGACTAGTGAATAAAGCTCTACTGCCATTCCTTCGGGGCAGTAGCCTTTCCAGATTGTGACGCCGCTGATGTAGTGGCAGATGAATCTGATTATGCTCACAACCGTGCCGCCGAGCGCAAGCTCTGCTGACTGATTTCCGCCGAATCTGCCCTTGAACATTCCGCCGAGACCGAGGCAGCCGAATGCAACGATGTAGTCGGCGAGAGCAACGGTAAGATAAGCTGCAAGACCCGTGACGTGAACAAAATTACGATACCCCACTATCATTTCAAATATCGCAAGGGCAAGCGAAGCGGAAAGACCGTTCTTGATGCCGTGACGGTAAGAAACAATTATAATCGGCACCTGACCGAAAAGGCTGAAGCTGCCGCCGTAAATAAGAAACGGCCACGGAATCATATCTGAAACGAGAAAAATTGCAATTGAAAGAGCAACCATAATTGCGCTTTCGGCGAGTACGTGGGTTTTGTTAAGGCTTTTCTTCATTTTATTTGTCCTTTCTTTGAAAGGAAGCAAGAAACAAAATACCCGACGGATTTCCGTCGGGCGTGAATTGCAACAAATATGCTTCCTACGCCCGCATTACCGGGATCAGGTTTGAGGGTATAATCTCAGCCGAATAATCAGCACCCCTATATTTTTAAAATTCAATCTTTTTTATTAAGCTCCGCACGACCTTCGGGAGTGTCGCGGTAGAACTGAGTTTTTGGATTGGGATGAGCGGTTGAATTCCAGAGTTCATCCGCAACAGGCTTCCACGCTGCCGCAAACTTATCGCACTTTGCGCAGAGTGTTTCTGCGCTTTCGGGCTCGATAAGGTCGGTTGACTTTGCGCCCGTTTCGGCAATGATTTTTCTCAGACAGTCGGGGTTTTCAAGCATCGGGCAGGGTCTGAGATGATTGTCGTTAAACGGCTGGTTGCGATAATATGCTTGGAAAAGAGGGCTTTTGAGTCCTTCAATAATCGTTTTGCTTCTGATATTCGAATCGGAATAGTGAATGAAAACGCAGGGCTCCATATCGCCTTCGGAATTGATGTGGAAATAGTTTCTGCCGCCTGCAATGCATCCGCCGACATATTCCGCATCATTCTGGAAATCCATAATGAACATAGGTTTGCCGCTCTTGCCGTTTCTGACCTTGCGGAGCCATTTATACATATAAACTCTCTGCTCGGGAGTCGGAATAAGCTCAACAACCGCATCCTTGCCGACAGGCATATAGTTGAAATAAAGTCCGAAAAGAGCGCCCTTTTCAACCATAAGGTCAAGGAACTCGTCGCTTGTGACGGCGGGGATGTTTTTGCTTGTGTAGCAAACGGAAATGCCGTAAAGCAAGCCGTTCTTTTTGAGAAGCTCCATTGCTTCTATTGTTGTTTTGTATGCACCGTCGCCTCTGCGGTAGTCGTTGCTTTCTTCCGTGCCTTCGATACTGAGGGCGAGGGTAAGATTTCCGACTTCTTTCATCTCATCGCAGAAAGCCTGGTCAATGAGAGTTGCGTTTGTGTAAGCAAGGAATGCACAGTCGGGATTCTCGCGGCAAAGAGTGAGAACCTCTTTTTTCTTGATGAGAGGCTCGCCGCCGGTGAGCATATAAAGATGGGTTCCGAGCTCGGTGCACTGATTGACGATGCTTCTCATTTCGTCAAGGCTGAGGTTGGATTTGTGGCCGTATTCGGCGGACCAGCAGCCCTTGCACTTAAGGTTGCACGCACTTGTGGGGTCAAAAAGCATAATGAAAGGGATGTTGCACTTGTATTTTTCTCTGTTTGCTCTGACAGCCTTAGTGCCGTTAACACCTGCACCCAGACCGAGTGCAAGCAGCATTTTTTTGATAACCTCGCCGTCGCAATTGTTGATGATGTTCATAGCGAAATCATGCCACACATTATCTTTATCCTGAATGGCTTTCCTGAAGGAATCGAAATTCTTTTCGGGGAAAGCACCGCCCATAAGCTTCTGGGCAAGGTCGATAAGCTTTATTATATTTTCTTCGGGATTCTTCTTGACGTACTTATAGATACCGTCAAAAGCAACCGATGCCGCAGCACGTTCTATTTTCTCTTTTGCAGTCATCATTTGAATCATCCCTCCTTTTTGAAACGATATACTATAATAATATATCACAAGAATTTATCAATGTCTACTAAAATTTTGTAAACATATTGTTTTTTCCTTGCTTTACACCGCAGAAAATAGTATTATGGTATATATTATTGGATTTTTGCAAGGAAGGTATTCGGATGAAGGAAAAATTGCTCAGAGGCTCCCACGCAACAGGTCTTGCCGTGAGAATCGTTGTTTCCGTTATGATTATTGCGCTCATTATCTGGAAATATGACGATTTCAAGAATATTGATATCCGTGCGCTTGTTGAGGCAAGCTCGGGTGTTGTTGCCGCAGTTTCGGCGATACTCGGAATTTATCTGCTCAAATCGCTCGTGTTTGTTGTGCCCGCATCGCTGATTTATATTGCCGTTGGTCTTGCATTCCCGACTCATTGGGCAATTCTCATCAATGCCGTCGGAATACTTATTGAAGTTTCCGCAACATATCTTTTCGGCATTGTTATGGGCGGGCCTTACGTTGTCAACAAGCTCAAAAAGATAAAATACGGCGATAAAATCCTTGAGCTTCACGGCAAAAACAAGCTTTCCGCAATTTTTGCAATCCGAGTACTTCCCGTGTTTCCGATTGATATTGTCAGCCTTTTCCTCGGCGCGGTCAGAATGAGATATCTTCCTTATCTGCTTCTTTCGCTCGGGGGAATCCTGCCCAGAGTCATTCTTTTCACCATTCTCGGCGACGGACTTTATGACTATGTGCCGATGCAGAAGCTTGCAGCAATCGCCGCATTCCTTCTGCCCGTTGCGCTGGTTGTATGGGTTGTCAGATATGCGCTGAAGTCCCGCAAAAAAGAAGATGAATACGGCAAGCCGCCGTTTGAACCCGTCAAAGAAAGCAGAAGATACGTCATTTTTGATTCGGATATCGGTCCTGACTGTGACGATGCGGGTGCATTCGCTGTTATGGCAAAGCTTGCTGAAAAATACGACGTGAAAATTCTCGGTGCGGCAAACTGCACTTCAAATAAATACGGTACGGATGCACTCGCTGTTCTTTCGGCGCATTTCGGACTTGATATTCCGCTCGGAGAGCATACGGGATATGAAATTCTTCCCGACGGAGATAAATATAACAAGCCCCTTGCGAAAAAATATGATATGAAGGCAAAAAACGCCAGACCTTCTGCGGATTTTTATAAAAAAGTTCTCTCAAAGGCAGAGGATGATTCCGTAACGGTTATTTCCGTCGGACCGCTTACGAATATTGCTGAAATCCTTGAAAAAGAGCCGAAGCTTTTCAACTCGAAGGTAAACTCAATTGTTGCTATGGCGGGCAAATTCCCTTCGGGAAAGGAATTCAACATTGAATGCGATGTTAAAGCTGCATCATTTGTTTTTGAGAATTTCAAAAATGTTATAGTATGCTCGGGATTTGAGGTCGGCCACGGAATAATGACGGGCTTTGCCGAAGCTCCCGGAAAGGATAATCCCGTTTATGACTGCTACAAGAATTATCTCGGCAAAAAAGAACCGCTTCTGCGCGACAGCTGGGATCTTACCGCTGTTCAGTATGCGTTTGAAGGTAACGGAGATTTTTATTCTCTCTCAAAGCCTGTTAAAGTAACCGTTTCCGATGACGGTGCAACCTCTGCGGTCAAAGATAAATATTCCAACCGCTATTACATAATCAAAAAGACTAAAAATCCCGCAATTGCAGATTATCTTAACGGCATCCTCAATGATGTTGACAAGAAAGATGATGAATTATATAATATTGTTGCGGAAAACGCTTGAGAAAGGACTGATTCACTTGAAAAATATAAAGAGAATAACCGCCGTGCTTCTTGCGTTTGTTATGCTTTTTGCTTTGGCAGCGTGCGGCGATAATCCCGAAACTCCAGAAGTCACCGAGGCGGATATCACCGAATCGGCATCAAGCTATATCAGAGATACAAAAACGAAGATTGCCGCTGTTGACGGTGCGATAGGATTCGGCGTTACAAAATTCTCGGTTGACAGAGCATATAATTATGAAACCGAATTTCTTGCCGATGCAGGAGAAGCTGTTTCACGACTCAAGGCGGGCACTGCGGATATTGCAACGCTTCCCGTATCCGAAGCCGCAAAGCTCTATAACGAAACAAACGGTGCAATAAAGCTTCTTGCGGTCACGGGTTTCGGATTTTATTATGTTGTTGAAAACGGAGAAAAGATTCAGAGCATAAGCGACCTTAAGGGAAAGACTGTTTATGCGGCATATAAGGGCACGGCTTTTGAGCAGGCGATAAACTATATTTTTGCTCAGAACGGCATTGACCCCGAAAAGGATATCAGGCTTGAGTTCAAGGCGGCCGATAAGGAGGTTGCGGAGCTTACCGCGGGCGGAGAAGCCGGCATCTGCATTCTTCCCGAACCTTATGTTTCAAAAGTTCTCAACAACGAAAAAACTTACAGAAAAGCTCTCAGCTTCAATGACGAGTGGGATAAAATCAGCGAAACACCGCTTGCGCAGTGTGTTATCGTTGCAAGAACGGAATATATTGACGCTAACCCCGATATTATCAAAGAATTCATCGGATTCAATAAAATTTCGGTTAACTATCTTATCACCGACACTTACGGCGCACCCGTATTCCTTAATGAAAACGGCTTTTGCGAAACTGCCTTGCTTGCAACCGACCTTATTCCCTCGCTCAATATCCGCTTTGTTGACGGCGAAGATATGAAAGCGGCAGTCAGCGCGGTGCTTACGGATGTGTACGCAATAAACGTTGACGATGCGTTTTATTACGGAGTTTAATCAAAAAAGCAACAAAAAAGAGATGCTCAATGCGAGCATCTCTTTTTTCATACAATAATATAATCAGCTGAGTTCGGGAATGAATGCGTTGTGGATAGCGGCAACAGCCTTATCTGCGTCGTTAACGTCGATAAGAACGGAAATCTTGATTTCGCTTGTTGCAATCATCTGGATGTTAACGTCTGTTTCAAAGAGTGCTTCAAACATCTTTGCAGCAATGCCGGGATGTGATTCCATACCTGCGCCGACAACGGAAACCTTTGCAACGTCTGTGTCGCAAACGATTTCAAGACCGCTGAGAAGGTCAAGAGCCTTGAGAGTTTCAACAGTGTCTTCGAGATGTGACTTGGTTGTTGTGAATGCGATATCCTTTGTGTCGCCTCTCCCGACTGACTGAAGGATGATATCAACGTTGATATTCTTTGCGGCAAGCTTACCAAAGATTTTATAAGCGATTCCGGGAACGTTGGGAACACCGATTATTGAAATACGTGCAACGTCGGTATCCTTGGTTACACCTCTTACAAGCATTTTTTCCATATCTGCTACCTCCTTGACAATTGTACCGGGTGCGCGCACAAGGCTTGAAAGCACCTCGAGCTTAACATTATATTTCTTAGCCATTTCAACCGAACGGTTGTTGAGAACCTGTGCACCGAGAGTTGCAAGCTCAAGCATCTCGTCATATGTGATTTCGCTGAGCTTCTGTGCACCCTTGATTTTTCTGGGGTCTGCGGTGTAAACGCCCTCAACGTCGGTATAAATCTGGCAGCGGTCTGCGTGCATTGCGGCTGCGATTGCAACTGCGCTTGTGTCTGAGCCGCCTCTGCCGAGGGTTGTTATATCGTCGTATTTGTTGAGACCCTGGAAGCCTGCAACAACAACGATGTTCTTTTTCGCAAGCTCCATCTTGATGCGGTCTGCGCCGACCTTCTTGATTCTTGCGGAGCCGTAAACGGAGTTTGTTGAGAATCCTGCCTGCCAGCCGAGGAGAGAGCAAGCGGGGTAGCCGAGGCTCTCGATAGCCATAGCAAGGAGTGAAATCGAAATCTGCTCGCCCGATGCGAGGAGCATATCCATTTCTCTTTTTGAAGCCTTGGGATTGATTTCCTGAGCTTTTGCGATGAGGTCGTCGGTGGTATCGCCCTGAGCGGAAACAACAACAACAACGTCGTTGCCCGCCTTATATGTGTCGGTGACGATTCTTGCAACGTTCATCACTCTTTCGGCATTTGCAACGGAGCTGCCGCCGAACTTCTGAACAATTAAAGCCATAATATCCTCCTGTAAGAGTAAATAATTAACGATTAATAATTTGTAATCCTGATAACGGATTCAACACTTGCATCGCTGACAAGAGTAAGCTTTTCTGCAAGCTCTTTTTCCGAAATTGATTTTGTTGTGAAAGCGAATTCGCCCTCGGGAGCATCCTGACGGGAAAGAAGGCTGATTTCGCCGAAAAGCTCCGTGAACTTTGCAACTGCAGCAGCCGCATTCTCGGTTGTTGCTCTGATATAGAAAGTGTTTTCTGTTTCAAGATAATCCGCAACATAGCCTTCCTCGCTGTCCTGCCAGCCGAAGAACTTTTTGCGCTCCATATGTCTTGCACAGTCGATAACGTCTGCAACAACAGCGCTTGCGGTAGGCATTTTTCCTGCGCCCTTGCCATAGAATACAACGTCGCCGATAGCGTCTCCGCGAACGAGGATTGCGTTGAAAACATCGTCAACGGAAGCAAGCTGGCTGTGATTCTGGATGAATGCGGGAGAAACCATAACCGAAACTCTGCCGTCCTCAAGCTTCTTTGCCTTTGCGATAAGCTTGATTACGCCGCCCCACGCACGAGCATATTCAACGTCTGCAAGGGTAATCTTGCGGATGCCTTCGGTATAAACAGCATCGGGATAAACGTGCTTTCCGAAGCAGAGAGCGGCGAGGATGCAGATTTTTCTGCAAGCGTCAAAGCCGTCAACATCTGCGGACGGGTCACGCTCTGCGTAACCGTTTTTTTGAGCGAGGAGAAGAGCCTCGTCAAAGGTCATACCGTCGGTAATCATTTTTGTGAGAATAAAGTTTGTTGTGCCGTTGAGGATGCCTGCGATTTCGTCGATATCGTTTGCGGCAAGGCACTGGCTGATGGGACGGATGATGGGGATACCGCCGCCTACGCTTGCTTCAAAGAGGAAGTTGACGTTGTTTTCATCAGCAACCTGAAGAAGCTCACAGCCCTTTGCGGCAACAAGCTCTTTGTTTGAAGTAACTACATTTTTGCCTGCCTTGAGGCTTGCAAGAACATATTCGTATGCGGGGTGAAGACCGCCCATTGTTTCAACAACAATCTTAACCTCGTCATCCTCAACAATTTTTGAGAAATCGGTTATGAGAAGATGCTCATAGGGGTCGCCGGGGAAGGTGCGGCGGTCAAGAATATACTTAAGCTCCATTTCGCTCTGCATACTCTTTTTGACGATATGCTCGTGGTTTTTCTTGAGAAGTGTTGCAACACCCGAGCCGACCACGCCGTATCCCATTATAGCAACATACATATATAGCGCTCCTTTTATGTAAAGTAGAAAACAAAATTATTGAATTTTATTCTATCACATTATTCCGAAATAATAAAGACCTAATTTTAAGTTTATTAAATTTTTGTATATTTTTTATAACAATAATTGCGTTTTATATTAAAAAGGTGTAAACTAAACCTATATCGGATGTCGGAAAGACATTTGGGAGGGATAAAAAATGAATATAACGGAAAAGAGAAAGGATAAGCTGATAAGTATTGCATATTTTTCAGTCATATTTTTGTTCTATTATTTGTTTCTGAAATATGCATTCTGGATTACCGCGCCGTTCATAATTGCATTTTTTGTTGCGCTGTTTCTTCAGAAACCCATCAGAGCCATATCAAAGAAAACAAAAATAAAAAGGAGCATAGTCGGCGCCGTGTCGGTGTTTCTGATTCTTTCGCTGATTGTAACGGCGATAGTGCTTGTCGGTTACCGCCTTGTGAATGAATTCAAAGGACTTGGTTCATATATCACCGCAAAGCTCCACGATTTGCCTGAATTTATTAAATCGGCAGAAAATTGGATTATCGGTCATCTTGCATTCCTGCCGGATTCAATAGAAAATTCTCTTGCGGACACAATCGGCGGATTCATCGATAATATCCTTATCTATGTTGAGCAGGGCAGACCTGCCGAGGGAGCGGGATTCAGCGCATCGGGCTTTGACATTTCTATGATAACAGCACCGCTCGGCGGGCTTCTTTCAACCGCAAGGCACATCCCCGCAATCCTGACTGCTACCCTAATAAGCATTATAGCGTGTTTCTTTGTAACGTGTGATTACGATGGCTTGACCGAGTTAATAAAAAATAACATTTCAGAAGAGCACGAAAAGATGATTATCAAAATAAAAAGGCTTTTCGGCGATGTTATCGGAAAAATGATAAAAGCATATGCAACAATCATTTTTGTTACTTTCTGCGAAGTGACAATCGGTCTTAACGTGCTGAAATTAATCGGCGTTTACGAGGGCGGATACATTGTTGCAATCTCAATATGCACCGCACTTCTTGATATTCTGCCTGTATTCGGAACGGGAACGGTTCTTGTTCCGTGGGCAGTCATCAGCTTCTTTAACGGCAATATCGGACTCGGAATCGGTCTGCTTGTCCTCTACGGTCTGATAACGGTTATCCGTCAGATTCTCGAGCCCAGACTTGTTGCGATGAATGTCGGTTTGCCGCCAATTGTTACTCTTGCGGGTATGTATCTCGGGCTTCAGATTTTTGGTGTTGTGGGTTTGTTTGCACTTCCGATAACCTTTGTTATGGTAAAGGTGCTCAACGAAGAGGGGATTATTCACGTCTGGACTGCAAGAAACAAAATTAACAAAAATGATGAAGAAAACGGTGTTAAACCGCAGAATAAACCGGCAAAAAAGTGAATTTTGCGTAAAAAAGTCCGAAAAAATATTGGTTTTTTATAAAAAACAACAAAAAAACAATTGAAATAGGAAAACTTTTGTGATATAATCCTATTTAATATGGCGCTTTAAACCGTCAATATAAGCTTCATCCCCGGCGGTGTGCACCGCTGCGGAAAATATAAAGGAGGAACTTTTTTTGAAATCCTATAGTGCAAAAGACATCAGAAACATCGTGCTTGCCGGTCACGGCGGACGAGGCAAAACAACACTTGCTGAGGCAATGCTTTATATTTCCAACGCAACTGACAGACTCGGCAGAGTTGCAGACGGCAACACAGTTCTCGACTTTGATGCTGAAGAAAAAAGAAGAAAGTGTTCAATAGCTTCCGCTATTGCTTCATTTGAATGGAAAAATACAAAGATTAATATTATAGATACTCCGGGTCTTTTTGACTTTGCAGGCGGTGTGAGCGAAGGTATGCGTGCAGCAGGTGCAGCTCTTATCGTTCTTGCTTCGGGCAGCACACTCGACGTCGGCGCAGAAAAGGCTTACAAGGCAGCTACCGACAGAGGCATTAACAAGATGTTCGCTATCACAAAGTGCGACGGCGAAAACGCTCACTTCTATAAGACTTTCGATTCACTTCAGGAAGAATACGGCAACAAGATTTGTCCCGTTGTTGTTCCTTATGTTGAAGGCGACAAGGTTATTTCATACGTTGACTTCTCAAGAAACGAAGCTTTCTCATATAAAGACGGCAAGCGTTCGGACGCTCCTATGCCCGAAAACGATGAAAGAACCAACAGAATGAAGGAAGCATTCATCGAAGCTGTTGCAAGTGCAGACGAAGAGCTTATGATGAAGTTCTTCGACGGTGAGCCTCTTACCGATGAAGAAATCGACAGAGGTCTTAAGACCGGTATCCTTGCCGGCGACATCTGCCCTGTATTTGCTTGCTCGGGTTATCAGCTTGAAGCTGTTGACCTTATCAACAACTGCATCGTTCAGTCCGCTCCCGACGCAGCTTCCGTTGCATCAGAAGCAGACGTTACCTGCGACGAAAACGCACCTCTTGCAGCTATCTGCTTCAAGACCGTTGCTGACCCCTTCGTTGGTAAGATGTCATACTTTAAGGTTATTTCGGGTAAAATCACTCCCGACACACCTGCTTATAATGAGCGTACAGGCGAAACCGAAAGAATGGGCAAGCTTCTCTTCCCCAAGGGCGGCAAGCAGGAAGAAGCATCGGTTATCCTTGCCGGTGATATCGGTATCATCACAAAGCTTTCGGGCTTCAAGACAGGCGACACACTCTGCGCACCTAAGGCTGACATCAAGCTCAAGGGCGTAAGCTTCCCCGCACCCTGCCTTCCTATGGCTGTTAAGGCTCGCAAGAAGGGCGAAGAAGATAAGGTTGCAGCAGGTCTTAACAGACTTGCAGAAGAAGACCTTACAATCAGCTACTACACAAACACAGAAACCAAGGAACAGATTATCTCCGGTCTCGGCGAGCAGCATCTTGACACTGTTGTTACAAAGCTCAAGACAAAGTTCGGCGTTGAAGTTGACCTCACAGTTCCCAAGGTTGCATACAGAGAAACAATCAGCAAGAAGGTTGCTGTTCAGGGTCGTCACAAGAAGCAGTCCGGCGGCAGCGGTCAGTTCGGTGACGTTTGGGTTGAATTCGAGCCCATCCCCACAGAAGATTTCGAGTTTGCTGAGAGAGTTGTCGGCGGTTCGGTTCCCAAGAACTTCTTCCCCGCTGTTGAAAAGGGTCTCAGAGAAGCTATCCTCAGAGGACCTCTTGCAGGCTACCCCGTTGTTGGTCTTAGAGCAACTCTTTACGACGGTTCATCACATCCCGTTGACTCAAACGAAATGGCATTCAAGATGGCTGCCATCATCGCATATAAGAACGGTATGCCCGGTGCAGCTCCAAAGCTCCTTGAGCCCTACGGCTCACTCAAGGCTTATATGCCCGGCGACAACCTCGGCGATATTATGGGTGACATCACCAAGAGACGCGGCCGCGTTCTCGGTATGGGTCCCTGCGAGGATGACCCCAAGATGCAGGAGCTTGTAGCTGAAGTTCCTATGGCTGAAATGGGCGACTTCGCAACTGTTCTCCGTTCCGTTACAATCGGCAGAGGCTATTTCTCGTTTGATTTTGACCACTATGAAGTAGCTCCCGAAAACGTTGCACAGAAGGTTATCGCAGAAGCTAAGGCAGACGCAGAGGATTAATAATTACATAAAAATTACCGCCTGAAGCAATTCAGGCGGTTTTTTATGTTTATTTTGTTCTTTTCCAGTGGAAGAGATATTGCTGTGCGATTCCGCGCACGCCGTTAATGCATTCGGGCAGTCCGTCGGGATAATCCTCGGCAAGAATGCGCTTTACCCACACATCAACGGGGAAGGCATCAACCTTGCCGCAACCGTAAAGCAAGGTGCACTGTGCAACCTTTTCACCGACACCTTTAATTTTTATCAGCTCATCTCTACCCTCGTCAATGCTTGTATCGGGCAGAAGAATTTTCCCAAAATCAATTTCACCGTTTGCAACCTTTCGGGCGGCATCGATGATATATTTTGCTCTGAATCCCGCCCTTATCGGTGCAAGACCCTCGATTCCCGCTTCTGCAATCTTTTCGGGGGGCGGGAATGAATAGTCATCTTCTCCGAGGTGCTCGCCGAGAAGTCGGCAGAGGCGGTCAACAATGCCTTTTATTCGGGGGATGTTGTTATTCTGGGATATAATAAATGAGCAGAGCGCTTCCCACGGCTCCTGACGGAGAAGGCGGATTCCGTAGCATTCGCCGACGGCTTTTTCAAGCTGTTTATCGCTTTTGAATCTTTCGCAGAGAGCATCGTAATCACGTTCAAGGTCAAAATAGGGAACCCAGATTTTTTCAAATTCTTCTTCGGTTACACCGATGAACTCAACGCCGTTTTCGGTTTGTCTGAGAGTGAGCGGAGCGGAGAATGCAACACCGTGCCAGGTGCCGTCATCGGTCTTTGACCAGCGGAAAGCCTGACCGCAGTCGAGAGTCAGCCCGACATCAAAGCAAGGGGTGTTGACGACGATATTTTTACCGTTTTTTATGTAGTTTTTTTCGGCAATCATATGATTCTCCAATCTGTAATATTATGGTTTCCCGAGCAAAAAAAATTGCTATAATTTTATCGACAAACACCGACATTTTGTAAAGAATGTACAACCTTTTGTATATTCGAATACAGAAAAATAAAGTTATTCACGCGGTAAAACCTATGTTTTTAGCCGTTTTTGGCCCGAGTTATACACCTTTTCCACACGGTTATCCACATTTTTGGTTGAAAAGTCCGTTATACTAACTGTATATTTTATGCTTTTTGAAACGGTAATAAATATGGTTTTTCGTCGGAATAAACAAGCCTTTCCGTGCCAAAAATAACAAAGAAATAAAATAAAAGGGGTACTCGGAATTGATTAAGGGAGTTAACAGACAAGTTGTGGAAATAACGCAGACACAGTGCGAATATTTTGAAAAAGTGCTGTTTTTTATTAAGCCGGAGTATTCAGCCGTCAGCGAGGGCGACCTCAAAGAGAGGGCTTCGATTATCGCTCAGAGTGCGGGGATGCCGCCTGCCGCAAGGCTGAAGAAAAACAGAGTCAGGCTTGCGCTGAGTATGAGTGCCGCCGCCTGTGCGGGTGCTGTCCTCAGCGGAACGGTTTTCCTGATAACATCATTTATTTAAGGTTCGAATTATTCCGTTCGCCTTAATGCGTAGCTGCAAAAAGAATTCATAACGCATTCGGAACATTTCGGTCTGCCCGAAACGCAGGTATCTCTGCCGTGAAGCACACAGCGGTGGCAGAAGTCGTTGCTTTCCTCGGGCGGAAGAAGCTCGCGAAGCTTCATTTCAACCTTGAACGGGTCTTTTGTTGAAACCAGACCCAGCAGATTTGAAATTCTGATTAAGTGCGTGTCGGCAACAACGGCGGGCTTTCCGTAAACATCGCCCATAATGAGGTTTGCGGTTTTTCTGCCGACTCCCGGAAGGCTAGTCAGGTCGTCGATATTGTCGGGCACATTTCCGCCGAAATCGGATATCATTTTTTTGCACATTTCAACGATATCCCTTGCCTTGGCTCTGAAAAAGCCGCAGGAATGAATGATTTTTTCAACGTCGGCAACATCAGCCGACGCAAAGTCCTCAACCGTGTTATATTTTTCAAAAAGTGTTGGTGTAACAAGATTAACCCTTGCATCTGTGCATTGCGCCGAAAGTCGGGTCGCAATAATCAGCTGCAGGGGATTTTCTGCGTTGAGCGAGCAAAGACTGTCGGGATATCGGTCTTTGAGAGCATCAACTGCAAGAAGAGCAATTTCTCTTTCGTTCATAAAATCAACTCCTTGTATCAGCGACTTATATTATATATTAAACGATGAAGAAAATGAAGATGTTTTTTAAAATTACTATGAATTTTTATTACTTACAAATAAAAACAGTTGATTTTGAACCGGATATATGATAGCATATACTTACTATTAATATAATAGGAGGATTATTCAATGAAAAAGAAATTCACAGGTATTCTGTGTGTTGTTATGTGCGTAATGCTCGTTCTTTCGACTTTTGCCGCATGCAGCGTCAAGGATAAGAACGGAGATATCACCAATCAGACTCTTGCACCCAACAACACGTGGACTCCCGGAATTGCGGATTATGTATATGAGCCGGTGATTATCAGCAAGGTGGAGCTTGTTGACCTTGTTAAGGATGCACTTGGCGACGAGTTCGATGAAAACTGGAACGGCGACCTCAACACTCTTACTCCCGAGCAGCTCGAAAAAGTTGAAGAGCACGCTGCAAACGAAGGTCTTACAGTTGAAAAGGACAGCAGCGGCAACACCGTTATCAAAAAAGAAGAAATGGTTACAACCGAAGCTTCTCAGGATGAAATCAATCAGCTTATGACAAAGGCTTCCGTTAAGGATCCGAGCAATCTTTCCGACGAGGAATACGAAAGACTTTCTCAGGTTGCACAGAGCGAGGGCCTTATTATTGCAACAAGACCTCCCGTAACCAACGGCAATGAGGGAGAAACTCAGAAAAACGAAATCGTTATTGCAAAACCCGTTACGACAATCAGACCCGCACCCACAACAAAGGCTCCTGTTGTAACACAGAATAATGCAAACACAACAAAGGCTCAGCAGACAAATCCCCCCAAAACAACAAAGCCCGCACCCTTAACGACATCCATCTATAAACCCACACCGATTCCCGGCACGGTTGCTCCGATGGCTCCCGTAACAAGCGGAATTCCCGCATCAACAAGAGATTGGACAGTAACCCTCAAAAAGTCATCCAATGAAGTTTTTGTTGACAGCGCAGCAACTTCCGACGGCGGTGTTGTAGCAGTAGGTATTACATATTCAAGTGCTACGGGCAATGTTGATGACGGTGGCGTTGCATCGGGTCTTGTTGCAAAGTACAATAAGAACGGTAAGCTCCAGTGGAGCAAGATTATCGGCAGCACAGAAACAACTCAGTTTGAGTCTGTTGCGATTCTTACCGACGGAACAATTGCAGTAGCGGGCTACACAATCGCGAGCGACCTTGAAGGCGCAGGCGAATATAAATGCCCCGGTACGGTTGAAGCTCTTGTTGCAAGATTCAATTCCAAGGGCGACCTTCTCGGCAATATCAGAATTTACGGCGGCAGTGCAAGCGATATGATTTATTCTATTGAGGCGACCTCTGACGGCGGATATCTTATCGGCGGTAACACCGAATCGGTTGACGGCGATATGGACGGTCTTAACACTCCGAACGCACGTAAGAGTTTTGTTTACAAGTGCAATGCAGACGGTTCAATTGCCTGGCGTTCGGTTCTTAACTCCACACAAGGTATTGTTGTCCAGGATATCGCAGTCAACAATGCAGGCAGTATTTATGCAACCGTTGATTGCGTAGGCGTTGCATATTACGGCGACAAGCTTCTTTCAGACTCAGACAAGACTGTTTCAAAATCAACAATAGTTCTCAAGCTTACTCCTTCGGGTAAACTTGAATGGTATAAAACAATTTACGGCACCGGCAAAACCTCGCTTCTTGCTGTTGAAGTAACAACAGACGGCGGCTGCGTTGTTGCAGGTCAGTATACTTCAGGCAGATACGGCAACACAGAAGGCACATTTGAGGGTATGTATAACGCAGGCAACACCGGCACAGCGGACGGTATGCTCGTAAAGCTCAATCCTAACGGTAATGCAAACGGTGAGGGCGTTATCGGCTGGACCTGCCCGCTTGTAGGCTTCGAAAATGAAATGATTACCGGCATCACAAAGATTGACGGCGGCTTTGCTGTTTCGGGTTACACAAGCTCAACCAACAGAGATTTCGCTATGATGCCCGGCACCGGCGATTACGATGCATTCGTTTACATTATCACAGACCTTTCCGCAAAGAGAGATATTTATATCTTCGACGGTTCGGGTGCTGACAATGCAAGAACGGTTTGCACAAACGGAGACTCCATCTTTGTTGCAGGCTCAACAAATTCGGGCGATGCTTCCTTTGCCGAATGCAGTGCAAAGGGCACCAAGAATTCGGCAGTCGGATTCGTAGGATGCCTTACATTCAAGGATTAATTTTAACTGAAACAAAAAAATCCCGGGTCACGGTTATGAACTGCCCCAAATTGTGCGGACAGTACAAAAACACCCCTATGGCAGAAAATATTAACTTTTAAGCGACATACTGACTTCGTTTTTCAAGCGGAGTCAGTTTTGTTTTTAGTTGAATTCTTTCGTTGTTGTAAAAATGT
>JAZSLR010000091.1:0-49221 GCA_045535475.1 Acutalibacteraceae bacterium
TAAGAAAGAGCTATCCGTTTGTCGATATTGTTTTCGGCACTCACGTTATCCACCGACTTCCCGAGTTTTTATATATCAGTCTTTCAAAGGGCAAAAAGGTCTATGAACTTCCCGAGCACGACGGCGTTATCTGCGAGGAGCTTCCCGTTTACCGCGACAGCGATTTCAAAGCGTGGATTCCGATTATGTACGGCTGCAATAATTTCTGCACCTACTGTATCGTTCCTTATGTCAGAGGCAGAGAGAGAAGCCGTGACTCTCAGCTTATAATCACCGAGGCAAAGGAGCTTGTTGCTCAGGGTTATAAGGAAATAACCCTTCTCGGTCAGAATGTCAATTCGTACGGCAAGAATCCCGACTACGGAATGAACTTTGCAGGTCTTTTGAGAGAGCTTAATGCAATCGATGGCGATTTTATTATCCGCTTTATGACTTCTCATCCGAAGGACTGCACGTATGAGCTTCTCGACACAATGGCAGCCTGCGAAAAGGTTGCGAAGCATCTTCATCTTCCGTTTCAAAGCGGAAGCAACAGAGTGCTTGACGCGATGAACAGAAGATACACAAGGGAAAAATATCTTGACCTTCTGAACTATGCTTATTCGGTTATGCCGGGTCTTTCGGTAACGAGCGATGTTATCGTCGGTTTCCCCGGAGAAACATACGAGGAATTCCTTGAGACCGTTTCGATGATTGAAGAGGCAAAATTCACTTCAATGTATACTTTTATCTTTTCGTCAAGAGAAGGTACGGTTGCATCAAAAATGCCCGACCCCGTTTCAAGAGAAGAAAAAGGAAAGTGGTTCAAGGAACTTCTTGATACCCAGGAAAAGATTGCCGCAGAGCGTACCGCATCAATGGTTGGCAAGACCTACCGTGTTCTCTGCGAAAGCGTGAGCAAGGGCGGCCTCATCGAAGGCAGAACGGGCGGCAACATCATTATCGAATTCCCTGCGGATAAATCCGTTATCGGTTCATTCCGTGATGTTAAAGTCACAGAGTCGCTGACGTGGATTCTCAGGGGAGAGATGGTTTAAGTCAATAAGTTAATACGACGGTAAAACGTATTATAATAAAATTTTTCACAGTTAGGAGAAACAAAAATGGACGTAATTGCAAAAGCAAGAGAGCTTGGCGCACTCCTTCAGCAGGACGAGCGTTACATCAAGCTTATGGAAGCACAGAAGGCTAACGAAGAGGATACGGCTCTCAATGAGCTTATCGCAAGAATTCAGCTTGTTCAGATGTCATTCCAGCACGAAGCTCAGAAAGAAGACAAGAACGAGCAGAAGCTTGAAGCTTACGACAAGGAATTCGGCGAAATCTACACTCAGATTATGGCTAACCCCAATATGCAGGCATATGAAGCTGCAAGAGCAGAAATTGACAATCTTATGCAGTATATCAACAACATTTTCGTTCTTTGCCTTCAGGGCGAAGACCCCGCAACCTGCGAACCCAAGACTGAGGAGCACAATTGCGGCGGCGAATGCTCATCCTGCAGCGGTTGCCACTGATAATGGCAAGAAAATCTGCGTAGGGGCGGCTATCAGCCGCCCGCAGATTGACTGCAAAATATTATTTCGGCAGATTTTGAAAGGTATGGATTAAAAAATGGCAGAGCTTACCCCGATGATGAAACAGTATTTTCAGATAAAAGAGAACTATCCCGACACGATTCTTATGTTTCGTCTGGGCGATTTCTATGAAATGTTTTTTGAAGATGCAAAGCTTGTTTCGGCAGAGCTTGAGCTTGTTCTGACAGGCAGGGACTGCGGTCAGGAAGAAAGAGCGCCGATGTGCGGCGTTCCTTTCCACAGCGCAGATTCCTATATTGCTCGCCTTGTTGCCAAAGGTTATAAGGTTGCAATCTGTGAACAGCTTGAAGACCCCGCACTTGCAAAGGGCATTGTCAAAAGAGATGTAACAAGAGTTCTCACTCCGGGTACGGTTATCGAAAGCACGATGCTTGACGAAGGTAAGAATAATTTTCTCGCCTGTATCTGCGTGCTGAAAGACTGTGTCGGTCTTTGTTTTGCCGATATTTCCACGGGCAGCGTTCACGCAACGCAGTTCGAAAGAAAGAATTCACAGCGCCGTATTATCAACGAGCTTGGCAGATTTGCTCCGAGTGAAATCATAATCAACTCCGCTGTGCTTGAGCTTTCGCAGGTAACGGATTTCGTAAAGACAAGACTTCGTTCCTCGTGCGATTTGCTCGATGAAGAATGCTTTGACCTTTCAAAAGCTTCCGGAACACTTTTGAAGCATTTTGCAGTAACCTCGCTTTCTCAGCTTTCTCTTGAAAATGCAGACGGTGCGGTCTGTGCAATCGGTGCTTCAATGGATTATCTTAAGAGTGTTCAGAAAACTGAGCTTGAAAACATCAGGTCAATCGATTATTACGGCGACAGCAGCTTTATGCGCCTTGATGTTTCAACTCTGCGCAATCTCGAGATTACCGAAACAATGCGCAACAGAGAAAA
Source organism: Acutalibacteraceae bacterium (assembly GCA_045535475.1). Taxonomy (GTDB): domain Bacteria; phylum Bacillota; class Clostridia; order Oscillospirales; family Acutalibacteraceae; genus CAG-177. The sequence continues at coordinate 2,487 of JAZSLR010000091.1, forward strand.
GAAAGGCTCGCTTCTGTGGGTGCTCGATAAAACAAAAACCTCAATGGGCAAAAGAATGCTCCGTTCGTGGCTTGAACAGCCGCTTTTGAACATTGCAAAAATCACAAAGCGCCACAATGCCGTTGAAGAACTTGTTGAAAATCCCTCAATGCGTGATGATATTATCGAAGCACTCACGGGATGTCAGGATATGGAAAGACTTATAACCCGTATTGCTTATTCAACAGCCAACGCAAGAGAGCTTCGAGGTCTTTCTTCAACACTTAACAGACTTCCCGCAATAAAAGAAATTCTTTCATCGTGCAAATGCAGTTTCCTTTCGGAGCTTCAAAATGAAATTCTTCCGCTCGAAGACCTTGCGGATACCATTGACAGAGCAATAGTTGAAGAGCCTCCGTTCTCCGTTCGTGAAGGCGGAATGATTAACGACGGCTTTAACGAAGAACTCGATTCACTTCGCGATATCGTTGCAAACGGCAAGGGATATATCGCTGATATTCAGCTCCGCGAGCAGGAGAGAACGGGCATCAAGAAGCTCAAAATCGGATATAACCGTGTTTTTGGTTACTATATTGAAGTTTCCAATTCATTCAAAGAGCTTGTTCCCGATGACTACATAAGAAAGCAGACTCTCACAAACTGCGAGAGATTTATTACCCAGGAGCTTAAAGAGCTTGAATCCAAGGTTCTCGGCGCGCAGGAAAGAATAGTCCGCCTTGAATATGAAATTTTTGATTCCGTAAGAAAAAAAGCCGCAGAAAAGCTTTTTGAAATCCAGAAGACCGCATCTGCGGTTGCTTCGGTTGACGTTCTTTGCTCTTATGCAAGAGTTGCGAGCGAAAACAATTACTGCTGCCCTGCAATGAACGCGGGTGACAGAATCTCCGTTACAGATGGCAGGCATCCCGTTGTCGAAAAGATGATAGATTTCCCGTTTGTTCCGAATAACACCGTGCTTGACTGTGCGGATGACCGCTGTGCGATTATCACGGGTCCCAATATGGCGGGTAAATCAACTTATATGCGTCAGGTTGCGCTGATTTGTCTTATGGCGCAGGCAGGAAGCTTTGTACCAGCACTTTCCGCAGAGCTTTGTGTTGTTGACGGCATATTCACAAGAATCGGCGCATCGGATGACCTCGCATCGGGTTCATCAACGTTTATGGTTGAAATGACCGAGGTTGCGGATATTCTTAAAAACGCATCTTCAAAGAGCCTTATTATTTTTGACGAAATCGGCAGAGGTACTTCAACCTTTGACGGTATGAGTATTGCAAGAGCAGTTCTCGAATTTTCCGCAGATAAACGCAGACTTGGCGCAAAAACCCTTTTCGCCACTCACTATCACGAACTTACTGAGCTTGAAAACAGCGTTGCGGGCGTTAAGAACTACAATATCGCCGTCAAAAAGAGGGGCGACGACATAACCTTCCTTCGCAGAATCGTAACGGGTTGTGCGGACGGCAGCTACGGTATTGAGGTTGCAAAGCTTGCGGGTGTTCCGAACAGTGTTGTTGAACGGGCAAAGGTTGTTCTTAAAGAGCTTGAAGGCGAGGGACTTAAAGCTCCCGTTTGTGTTAATAATGACGAACCCGAAATGCAGATGTCGTTCGGCTCGTCGAACGCAAATGATATAGTTGACAAACTCAAAAAGATAGATGTGAATACTCTGACTCCGATTGAAGCAATGAGTGTTCTTTACGATTTAACAAAACAGGCAAATAACTGATAAAGGAGGTTCCTTATGCCGAAGATTAATGTTTTACCCAAGCATCTTGCGGAGCTTATTGCCGCAGGCGAGGTGGTCGAAAGACCTGCTTCGGTTGTCAAGGAGCTTCTCGAAAATTCAATTGATGCCGGTGCAGACACAATCACGGTTGAAATCAAAAATGGCGGTATATCGTATATGAGAATCACCGATAACGGATGCGGAATCGGCAGAGATGATATACGCAATGCTTTTGTCAGCCACGCAACAAGTAAAATCTCAACCGCCGATGACCTTAACGGTATATTCACCCTCGGTTTCAGAGGCGAGGCTCTTGCGAGCGTAAGCGCGGTTGCGAGGGTAGAAGTGATGACGAGAACTGAAGAGGACGAAAGCGGAACGAGATATGTTATCGAAAGCGGCGACGAGATTCTGCTTGATGATGCGGGATGTCCCAAGGGCACAACGCTTATCGTTCGCGATTTGTTCTATAAAACTCCCGCAAGAATGAAATTTCTGAAGAAAGATGTGACCGAAGCCAATGCCGTTGCAGGTGTTGTTGACAGAATTGCTCTTTCCCATCCTGAGATTTCGTTCCGATTCATCAGGGAAGGAAAGCAAACGCTGGTCACAAGCGGTAACGGTGATTTGCTTACCTGCATTCGTGAGATTTTCGGTAAAGAGTTTTCGGCAGGACTTATCCCTGCGGAAAATATCAATCAGGGCATAAAGGTCAGCGGTTATGTTTCAAAACCCGTAGCCTCAAGACCCAACCGTAATATGCAGTTTTTCTTTATCAATAACAGACTTATCAAAACCGGCACGGGAAGCGCAGCTTTGAGCGAGGCATATAAAAACTCGATTATGGTCGGCAAATTCCCTTCGTGTGTACTTAATATAGAAATTGATCCGTCTTTGGTGGATGTCAACGTTCATCCCGCAAAAACCGAGGTCAGATTTTCTGATGAAAGAATGATTTTCAATGCGATATATTATGCTTGCAAAAACGCTCTTTCATCGGGTGATACACCCAAACAAATCAAAGAAATTGCAAAAGATTATTATAAAGCTCCCGAAAAACCGCCCGAGCAGCTCAAGATAACTCCGAAGCCTGCTCCGTCCGCGGATTTCTGGCAGCATATTCCGAAAAAAACGGAAACAACAGTTTCGGTTACTCCGGTTGAAATAAAAAAGGAAGAGCCGAAAACAGAGAAAATAATTATTTACCCAGTTCCCGAAGGTGTAACAGTCAAGGCAGAAACTCCGAAAGAAACTGTCAGCATCGGTGCGTTCAAATCACCTGCTGATGAGCCGACAAAAGAGGAATCGATGGCGGATATTCTTCTTAATTCTCCGCCCGAAAAGCTTCAGCCGGAGATTGTTGTTAAGGAAGTCGCAGAGGAGATTCCGACTGCACCCGAGTTTGATGAAGAAGATTTTCTTCTTATCGGCGAAGCTTTCAAGACTTATATTATGTGTGAATACAAAGGCAAGCTTATCATAATTGATAAGCACGCCGCGCACGAGAGAATAATTTACGAAAAGCTCAGGAAAGAAAACGGCGAAAGAACTCCCCAGCTTCTGCTTTTGCCCGTTACGGTAACTCTTTCAAAGGAAGAATATTCCGCGGTGCTTGATAACCTTGAGCTTATAAACAATGCAGGCTTTGATGCGGAGGATTTCGGCAACGGATGCATTATTGTCAGGGAATGCCCGATGGAGCTTTCGCCCGATGATGTTGCGGATGTTATGTGCGAAATTGCAGGACGCTTTGTTGAGAAAAAGCAGGATGTTATGTTTGAAAAGCTGGATTGGATATTCCATTCCGTTGCCTGCAGAAGTGCAATAAAGGCGGGTAATTTCACATCACGGCTTGAAATGGAGCGCTTTGCAAAACAGCTTCTTTCAATGCACGATATCCGATACTGTCCCCACGGCAGACCCGTGCTTATCGAAATGACACAAAGAGAACTGGAGAAAAATTTTGGAAGAATCTAAGATACCTTTAATCGCCGTTGTCGGACCAACTGCTTCGGGCAAAACATCGCTTGCCATTGAAATCTGCAAGCGTTACGGAGCGGAAGCCGTGTCGTGCGACTCAATGCAGATTTATAAAGGAATGGATATCGCAACCGCAAAACCGACGGTTGAAGAAATGCAGGGTATCCCGCATCATCTTATCGGATTCCTTGACCCGGACGAAGTTTTCAGCGTTGCAAAATACTGCGAAACCGCAAAAAACATTATTTTCGATATTAATTCAAGAGGTAAGAAAGCTGTTCTTGTCGGCGGCACGGGGCTCTATTACAGTTCACTTGTTGATAACATAGAATTCTTGCAGGAAGAAACGGATTTTGAATACCGTGAAATGCTGAAAAAAAGAGCGGAGCAGGACGGTGCGCAGGCGTTGCTCGATGAGCTTTATAAGATAGATCCCGATTCTGCATCGCAGCTTCACGTCAATAACCTCGGCAGAATTATCAGAGCGCTTGAAATCCATCATTCAACGGGCAAAACAAAATCAAACCAGAATGAAGAATCAAGGAAGAGCCCTTCGCCGTTCGTAACAACGGCAATCTGCCTTGATGCAAGGGACAGACAGTTCCTTTATGACAGAATTAACAAAAGAGTAGATATTATGCTTGAAAACGGGCTTCTTGAAGAAGCGAGAGCGTTTTTTGAATCGCCCCTCGGAAGAACGGCACGTCAGGCAATCGGCTATAAAGAGCTTAATCCGTATTTCAACGGTGAAAAAACTCTTGAGGAATGCATTGAAAATCTGAAGATGCAGACCAGACGTTACGCCAAGCGTCAGCTTACTTGGTTCAGGAGAGATGAGAAAATCAGATTTCTTTATATCGATGATTATTCAAGCGGCGAAGAGCTGCTCAATGCCGCTTGTGAGATAATAGAGAGGAGTGTTGCTGATGAAAAGTAAAGACCGCTTGCTGAAGGTTCTTGCAGCAGCAGCGGCGGTAATCATTGTATTGTTTTTTGCGGCAGAGATTTACGGTCTTGCAAGCCGTACCTACACAACTCAGACCGTATATGAGCAGACTGTTCTCAAAACAATGGACGCAAAAATGTATATTATCCGTGACGAAACAATCCTCAGTTCAGCTTCGTCGGGTGTTATCGTTCCGTTGGCTGATAATGCCGAGCGGGTCAGCAAGGGCAGTATGATTGCGGCATCGTTTCCGAGTGAGGCTTCAGCCGAGAATTATGTCAAGGCTCAGTCGCTTGAGGAAAAGCTTGATGCTTATAAAAAAATCGACAGTCAGCTAAGGCTTGCAAACATTGACCTCGGAAAGCTTACTAACGAAATTGATGCTGATTTTGAATCGCTTCTTAATGCAGCATATAACAACGATTTCGGTTCGCTCAGTGATGATAAGCTTTCGTTCAGTGAAAAGCTTTCAAGAAAGCAGATATCTCTCGGAACAACCGTTGACTGTGCAGAACGCATAGCGGAACTTCAGAATGAAATCACGTCCCTTAATGAATCGGGAAAACCCGCCGAAATAATTACGGCGGATGAATCCGGTTATTTTGTCAGCAAGCTTGACGGATTCGAGAATGTTTTAACGTGCAAAGATATTGACAGTCTAACCGAAGAAATTCTTGAAAAAGCTTTTGATGCAAAGAAGAGTGAGGTGCCTGATTCTTCAATAGGCAAAATCATAGACGGTTATAACTGGTATATTGCAACCGTTATCAATTCTTCCGAAACAGGTAACTTTTCCAAGGGTAAAACCGTCAGACTCCTTTTTGATGAGTCAGGCAAAAATCCAGTGAAAACATATGTACATTCGATAAAGAGCATCGATTCCTCGAAATCACTTGTTATTTTCAGATGCAATCTTATGAACGAACAGTTAACCTCACTCCGCAAGGTTGAAGGCAAAATTGTTATAGATGAATTCAAGGGCCTCAAGGTCAGCAGAGATGCCGTTCGTCTTGACGACGAAGGTAATTCGGGTGTCTATGTCCGAAGAGGCAATGTGGTTAATTTCAGAAGCCTTAATATCATCTATTCTGAGGACTCTTTCGTGATAGCAACAAAGCCTTCGGAAAACAGCGGAATAAAGCTCAGTCATACTCATCTCAAGCTTTATGATGAGGTTATTATTTCGGGAAAGGAGCTTACGGATGGAATGGTTATCGGATGAACAAAGATTTTCGGCAATCGAGGAAAATCTGAAAATAATCAATGAAGAGATTGCACAAGCGGCCGTCAGCGCAGGCAGAAATCCCGCAGATGTCAGCCTTATGGCGGTAACAAAAACAGTTGAAAGCAAATTTATCAACCACGCAATCGCAAACGGAATCAATCTGATAGGGGAGAATAAAGTTCAGGAAATTCTTCTTAAGGAGTCTGAGCTGAATCTCGGAAACTGCAAGGCTCATCTTATCGGCCATCTTCAGTCCAATAAGGTCAAGAAAATAGTCGGCAAGGTTGATACGATTCAGTCCGTTGACTCTGTATCAATCGCAAAAGAAATCGGCAAGCGTTCGCTTGAAGCCGGGATTACAACAAAAATCCTGCTCGAAGTGAATGCGGGAAATGAAGACAGTAAGTTCGGCTTTTCTCACGACGAGCTTTTCGACAGAGCGTGTGAAATTTCGGAAATTGACGGCATTGCGATTGACGGATTGATGTGTGTTGCTCCGATTTGCGAAAAAGAAGCAGAATTAAGGGCTGTTTTTTCAAATATGCACCGTATATTTATTGACATCGGTGATAAAAAAATAGATAATATAAATATGAATGTTCTCTCTATGGGAATGTCAGGTGACTTCAAACAAGCGATTCTCGAAGGCGCAAATCTCGTCCGTGTCGGTTCGGCGATTTTCGGAATGAGAATCTACAGATAATTTAGGAGGAATTACCAATGGGATTCAAAGAAAAATTCAAGCAGTTTATTAACGTGACGGACGATGATTACATCGACAGTGCAGAAGACAACTATAACGATGATTTCGACTATGCTCCTTCGGCACCCGAGGCAGCTCCGGCAACCCGTCAGACAGCTCAGCGCACAAGAAGCGAAAAATCAAATTCGGGCGCAAACAATGTTGTTAACATCAACTCATCAAAGCCTGCGTCCGGTCAGCCCAAGCCCCACGTTGTTTTTCAGAAAATTGACAGATTTGAAGAAGTGGGCGAAGTTGCGGATATTCTCAATGATAAGAGAATTGTTATTCTTAACCTTGAAACCTGCCCCAATGATGTTTCGCAGAGAATCATCGATTTCCTTTATGGCGTTGCTTATGCAAATCACGGCGACTTCAAAAAGGTTGCAGGCAGAGCTTATATAATCACACCGTATAACGTTCCTGTTTCCGGCGAGCTTCTTGACGAACTCAGCGGAAGTATGGGTGGAGAACAGTATTAATTAAAAAATACAGAGAGGATTGGTGAATAATATGCTCAGACCGGAACAGATTATTAACGCAAAGTTTACTCCCGTAAGCAAAGGTACATATAACGCGGAAGAAGTTGATGCTTTCCTTAAAAGCGTTGCAGTTTCATATGAGGAATCGCTCAACAACAATCAGGAGCTTATCAAAAAAATCAGCATTCTTGCCGATAAAATTGAAAGCTACCGTAACGAAGAAGATGCAATCAAGCTTGCACTTCTTGATGCTCACAAAATGGCAGAAACCGTAAACAAGAATGCCGCCGAAAAGGCTGAAACTCTTGTTTCGGATGCCGAAAATAAGTCAAAGCTTATTCTTGACGGAGCAAACAGACAGGCATCGCAGACTATTGAAGAGGCAAGAGAAAAAGCAAAGGAAATCGTTGACAACGCAAGAACCGCAGTTTCATCTCTTACCGAAAGAGCTCAGATTGAAACCGATAACACAATTGCCGAAGCAAAAAAGAAGGCTTCCGAAATCGTTGCGAATGCTGAAGAAAAAGGCAGAGAAATTATCGGCACCAGCAAGCAGTCATATGAATTCTATTCGGCAGAGCTTGAGAAGATTCAGGCAAAGACTTCTGAATTCAAGGCAACGGTTGAAGAAATCTGCAAGGGTCAGCTTAACCTTCTCGATAATATTCCCGGCGCTTTCGCAGCAGCTCCCGAAGTAGCGGTAAGCATTCCTGTGGAAGAAGTTGTTGAAGATATAGTTGCTCCGGAAGAACCCGCTTTTGTTGAAGAAGCCGTTGAAGAAAAGGTTGACAGCGCATTTGATGAAATCATCGAAGAAATCAACGCAGCCGAAGAGGAAGAGATTGTTGCCGAAGAAGAGGAGCACGATGCTTCCGCAATTGCTCTTATGGCAGAAATCAACGGTCTTGCAGACGAAGTTCTCACTTCCGGCAATGATTCGGCTGACTCCTATGATGAAGAGGTTGAAGAATTCGCAGATGATATCGTTGAAGAAAATGCCGAGGAAGATTCCGAAGTTGCTGATGATGACGATGATCTTTTCAGCCTGATTGACGATATGGATTTTGCTGATATTCCCGAAGTTGATTCAATTCCCGCAAGCCTTGATGACCTTGTTCCTCCCGCACCTGTTTTTGTATCGGCTGATGCTGAAGAAGAGGCAGAGTATAAAGAAGAAGAGGAAGAAGAAGTTCAGATTGTTATCGATGAGGAAGACGATGATGAGGAATTTTCAGGTTTTCAGATTGATATCGATTCGATTGCAGATGACAATGATGGCGATGATGAGGATATAACATCTCTGTTTGATTCCCTTTTTGATGATTGATAATTCTTGAGAGGTTTTTATGTTTCAGGCAATTTCTTTGGCGCTTATTGCAGTTCTGACGGTTATTGACCGACTGACAAAATATGCATCGGTTTCTACCGTAAAGGCAGACGGACCGAAGGAATTTTTATTCGGACTTTTTAACTTTACTTATGTTGAAAATACCGGAGCGGCTTTCAGTTTGTTTTCCGGCAAAACAGAGATTCTTTCCGCGATAACCGTGATTTTCCTTGCGGTGATTCTGTTCTTGCTTATGAAGAAATCATTCAGCTCAAAATTTCTGAATGCTTGTTTGATTCTCGTTTTTGCCGGCGGACTCGGCAATCTTATCGACAGAATCGCTTACGGCTACGTTATTGATTTTATTGAACCGCTGTTTATGGATTTTGCCGTGTTTAACTTTGCCGATTGCTGCATTACCGTCGGAGCATTTATGATTATCGGCTACGAAATTTATGAACTGATAAACGAGCGAAAGAAAAAGGCTGAGACAAAATGATTGAACCGATTAATTCAATTGAATATAACGAGCCTGTTTCGGTTGTTATTGATGATGATTGCGGCGGCAGCAGGCTCGACAGAATTCTTTCCGATGTTCTGTGTGATTATTCACGCTCTTTTGTTCAGAATCTTTTTTCAGGCGGACTTGTCCGTTGTAACGGGAAAGAGGTATCAAAAAGCTTCAAGCCAAAAAGCGGAAGCGTTATTGAATTTACCGTTCCCGAGCCGAAAGAGATTTCGCTCGAACCCGAGAATATTCCACTTGACATTGTTTATGAGGACAGTGACCTGCTTGTTGTTAACAAGCCTCGCGGGATGGTTGTTCATCCTGCACCCGGCAATTATGATTCAACGCTCGTCAACGCTCTCCTTTGGCATTGCAAAGGCAATCTTTCGGGGATAAACGGAGTTATCCGTCCCGGAATAGTTCACAGAATAGACAAGGACACAAGCGGACTTCTGCTTGTTGCAAAAAACGACAATGCGCACATTTCGCTTTCTCAGCAAATAAGCGTTCATTCGCTCGACCGTGAGTACCGTGCAGTTATTCACGGCCATCTTAAAGAGCAGGAGGGGACTGTTGATGCACCCATTGGCAGAAGCCCGAATGACCGTAAAAAAATGTGCGTTATAAATCAGAATTCAAAAAACGCAGTAACACATTACAAGGTCCTGGAAGAATATAAGGATTTTTCGTTTGTTGCGTTAAAGCTTGAAACGGGCAGAACTCATCAGATAAGAGTTCATATGGCTTATCTCGGTCATCCCGTTGCAGGTGACCCGGTATACGGACCCAAGAATGGAGTTACATCGCTTAACGGACAGTGCCTTCACGCGGGAATCATAGGATTTGACCATCCGTCAACGGGTGAGCATATCAGACTTGATGCGCCGTTACCCGATTATTTTACCGGTTTTATTGGGAGAATAAAAAAATAATGAATAATAAAAAATCACTTTCAGACTGGCTTATCGCCTCGGATATTGACGGAACGCTCAATAATAAGCTCCGCCGTTTGCCTGAACGAAATGAAAAAGCCATTCAAAGATTTGTTTCAATGGGCGGAAGATTCACTTTGGCATCGGGCAGAAATCCGCAGTCGATGGAAAAGCATTTCAGGCGTCTGCCGATTGCAGGCACTCCTGCAGTTGTTATGAACGGCGCAGGACTATATGATTTTCAGAAAAATGAAATGATTTATTTCAGCGCAATTAGTGACGAAGGAATGAGTCTTGCCGTTGAAGCGGCAAAGAAATTCCGTACGGTTGATGTAATTGTTGTTGCAAAGGATATAATATATATCACGGGCTCGGGATGGTTCGGCAAGCTTTTTGTTTCGGCCGATAAGCTTGACCATAAACATATCAGGAACATTGATGACGTACCTAAAGAAAATTGGGGAAAGGTTATTTTTTCGGGTGACCCGCTCAGTATCGCAAAGGTAAAAAAACATTTCACCTCGATGCAGGATCCCGATCTTACACTTATGTCATCATCAATTGCTAGCTTTGAGATTCTTGCGCGCGATACCCATAAGGGTACGGCAGTACTCAAGCTTGCGGAGATACTCGGAATTGACAAATCGCATACGGGTGCAATCGGCGATTATTTCAATGATTTTGATATGCTTAAAAGCGTGGGTGTTCCCGCTTGCTGCGGACAGGCACCGAATGAACTCAAAGAAGTTTCGGAGTTTGTTGCTTGCCATTGCAATAAAGGCGCGGTTGCCGATTTCCTTGAATATATCGAAAAAAAATAAAGGCGAAAAATTTGCGAATTTTATATATAGGAGGTATCTGCTATGGATGCAGCTATCAGAAAACAGTTAAAAATCAAAGCTTGTAAAGCAAGAATGGGTATCATCGAGGGCGTTTTCAACGCAAAATCGGGTCATCCCGGCGGTTCACTTTCGTGTGTTGATATCGTTACCTATCTTTATTTCAATCATATGAATGTTGACCCTCAGAATCCTCAGATGGAGGACAGAGACAGATTTGTTCTCTCAAAGGGTCACGCTGCACCTGCTCTCTATTCCGTTCTCGCTCTCAAAGGTTTTTTCCCTGCTGAGAATCTTAAGACACTCAGAAAGAGCGACTCAATGCTTCAGGGTCATCCCAGTATGAAGTATACTCCCGGTGTTGATATGTGCACAGGCTCACTCGGTCAAGGCATCTCAACCGCGTGCGGTATGGCTCTTGCCGCAAAACTTGGCAACAAGGCTTACAGAGTTTATACCGTTCTCGGCGACGGTGAAATTCAGGAAGGCCAGGTATGGGAAGCTGCTATGTTTGCTTCGGCAAAGGGTCTTGATAATCTTGTTGCTGTTGTTGATAACAACGGTCTCCAGATTGACGGCAAGATTTCAGAGGTCAACTCACCCTATCCCATCGCAGAAAAGTTCAAGTCCTTCGGCTGGAATGTAATCGAAATCTGCGCTCACAGCTTTGATGAAATTGATGCCGCATTCAATGCTGCCGCCGAATTCAAGGGCAAGCCTTCGGTTATTGTTGCAAACAGCGTTAAGGGCAAGGGCGTTTCGTTTATGGAAGACCAGGTTTCGTGGCACGGTACCGCTCCCAATGCAGAGCAGTATGAGCAGGCTATGAGCGAACTTACTCAGGCTCTTGCAGAGCTTGAAGCATAAGGAAAGGAACGGTGGATAAAATGGCTGATGTAATTAAAACCGCAACCCGTGATGCTTACGGAAAAGCTCTTGTTGAGCTTGGCGATATAAATGATAAAGTTGTTGTTCTTGATGCTGACCTTGCGGCGGCAACAAAAACAGGTATGTTCAAAAAGGCTCACCCCGACAAGTTCTTTGACTGCGGTATCGCAGAAAGCAATATGATGGGTATTGCAGCAGGTCTTGCTACCTCGGGTTATACTGTTTTTGCAAGTACATTCGCAATGTTTGCGGCAGGCAGAGCATATGAGCAGGTAAGAAACTCAATTGCATATCCCCATCTTAACGTTAAAATCGGCGCAACTCACGCAGGTATTTCAGTCGGTGAGGACGGCGCAAGCCATCAGTGCTGTGAGGATATCGCTCTTATGAGAGCTATTCCCGGTATGACTATCATCAACCCTGCTGACGATGTTGAAGCAAGAGCAGCTGTTCTTGCGGCAGCAAAATATGAAGGTCCCGTTTATATGAGATTCGGTCGCCTTGCCGTTCCCAGAATCTTTAACGAGGATTATAAATTCGAGTGGGGCAAGGCTGTTGTTCTCAACGAAGGCACAGATGTAACAATCTGCGCAACAGGTCTTATGGTTAACGAAGCAATTGAAGCTCAGAAGATTCTTGCAGAGCAGGGCATCAGCGCAGAGGTTATCAATGTTCATACTATTAAGCCTCTTGACGCTGAAACAATTCTCAAGTCAGCCGCAAAGACGGGTGTGCTCGTAACCGCAGAGGAACACAGCGTTATCGGCGGTCTCGGCAGTGCAGTAGCAGAAGCGGTATGCGAAACCGCAAATCCCGTTCCCGTTGTTAAGCTCGGCGTTAACGATGTTTTCGGAAAATCCGGTCCCGCAGTTGAACTTCTTCATATTTACGGACTTGATGCACAGAATATAGTTGAAAAGGCAAAGCAGGCCGTTTCAATGAAATAATATGATTTCAAATGAAAGGAACCTGTTTTTCGGGTTCCTTTCATTGAATTACGGTTGCTGTTGAGGTGTTTGAATTGGAGCATACCGAGAGAAAGAAAATTTCAAAAAAGATGATAGTAACGCTTTCAGCTGCAGCAGCAATAATTGTTTTGCTTAGTCTGGTTGTTATTATCAGTCAGCTTTTAAGCGCCGGCAATCCGGAGAATAACGGTTATCTTGTTTACAGTACGGGCGGGGAAATTGTTGCCAGAATCAACGGCAAGGAACGCACCGTTTCCGATACGAGCGCTCAGAATTTTAAATGTGATGAAGAAAACGAAAGAATAGTTTATACGGTCGCTTCTTCACGCTATGACGGTCTTTATGACCTTTGTTATATTCAGAAACACAGAAGTGAGCTCCTCGAACCCAAAATTATTGATGTTGGTATAGAAGAAAACTTCAATGTTGTTTCTGGTAAAATATACTATCTTAAGAAGAATATAAGCGCAGGCGCAAACGACGGATGCGTATGCGATATAGATAACGGCAAAATAGAAACTTTTTCTGCTAATGTTGAGAATATTTACGCTCTCGACGGAACGGATAAGCTCTATTTTACAAAGATGCACGGCAGCAATAAAGTTCTTTATTCGTACGAGAACGAAACTCCGAAAGAAGTCTGCCGTGATATAGTCAACGTTTTTTGTTATAATGACACGGAAAAGCCTCATATAATCTATGAAAGAAAATCAAACATTAATGTGGGTATGACCGAGCTTTATATTGCTTATTCCGATTCCGAACCGGAGATGGTATGCGATAACACGTATCTTGTTATGTTTGATGATTACTCCGCAGGCGGTAATCTCTATTATTACACCTCGTCAACTGAAAGCATATCCTGGAGTGCCGTCATTTCCGACGAATATGCGGAAAGTGATAAAATGGTGACAAAGCCCGTCAGGGATAATTTCTTTGCAATTCTCGGAATTTCTGCGGAATATAACGAGGCTCTGCGCAAATATCAGGATAAGCTCGTTCGCGATGAAATCAGAGCCGCACTCAATGAGTCTGTTGAAAACGGTGATTTTTCCGCACCTGTTTTTACTGCATTTGCCTATAATTCTCAGGGCACTTTCAAAATAGCCGAAAAAATCGACCCCAATAATGTTTACACCGTGTCCGATTTCGGCAATCCGCAGATTATTTTTGAAAATACTGAAATTACCACAAATCAGACCGATATGGGAACACTCGTGAGTATTGCTCAGCGAAGCTCAATGAGTGAGGTTATTGAGTATGCACGTTCACTTGTCAATGAAAGCGTAAAATCAAAAGGTATGGCTTTTGCAGGATGCTGTGACTCGGGAACGGTCAGCTATGAGCTGCAGGGATATGACCGCCGTAAAACCTTGTTCTCGTTTTCGGAAAGCGGTTCAAGAATTTTTGCTTTTGTGCGTGATACCAACGGTGAGCGGCTCAGTCTTTATACAAACAGCATTAACGACAAGCTTATGCCTTCTGCGTGCATTAATGTTGATAACGGTCTTTCAAGCTATCGAATTGTTGAAGATGCCGTTATCTATCTTAAAGCGGATACGGGCAAAAACACCGGCGATTTATATTCATATGACGGCGAAAAGAGCGTTAAGCTATCCAATGCCGCAAGTGCTTTTACTGTTAAAAATCCGGAGAATATAATAATACTCAAAGGTAATAATGTTTCAGATTCCAATCCGACGGCGGATTATTATGTTTTCGACGGTGAGAAAGAAATACCGATTGACAGCAATATCGTTGTTTCAACCTTTAATGTTGAGGAAAGCGGAAAAGCAGCATATATTACGGGCGATAAATCGTTAAAGGTTTATTATCGCGGAAAAAACTCTTTGATTGCAGATTCTGCAGAAGAAATATTAATGTTTAAATGATGCCGCAAAAGTGGCGAAAGGATGTTATATATGGGTTCAGAAAGTATTTTGAAAAAATCGGTTATAGGCGGTTTCAAAAAGGAAGGTGTTCTTAATTATGTAGAGCAGCTTCAGACTGAAATTGTTACTCTCAGAAAAGAGCTTAATGAATGCAATTCTTGTAAAAAGGATTTGGATTCGGCTTATGCGAAAAATGAGATTGCGGAAAAAGAAATTGATAATCTCAGATATGAAATCGAAGAACTTAATAATAAAAACGAAGCTCTCGAACAGTCTAATAAAGCATTGAATGAGCGCGATGCCGCTTTTTCGCTGAAGCTTGAAGAAGCTCAGGTAACAATATCGAATTACGAAAATAAGATTCGTCTTTATGAAGAAAAGATCGCTTCAATCGAAGAAAAATTTGCCGAAATTGAAAAGAATTATCAAAAATACGGCGAAGTGATTGATAATGCAAAAAGCTCCGCGGCTGAGATAACTGTCAGAGCAAAAAATGCCGTTGATAATGCGAAAAATGAAATATCATCAGTAAATGAGCGCATTAAAACAGCGTGTATCAATTTCGAAAGCTCTGTTGCATCAATGAAATCGAGTGCCGAAAATCTTATTGAAACACTCTCCGCCATATCGGAAAATATCAGCTCTGAGGAAGAATAATATGGCGGAATATAACATAAATATAAACGAGATTAAATCTTACTCATCTGTTTTGAAAGCGGGCGACAGAGTTAATCTCAGCGGAACTGTTTATACCTCCAGGGATGCCGCGCACAAAAGGATTTTTCAGTATCTTGACGAAGGTAGGAAATTGCCGTTTAATCTTGAGGGCGCCTGCATATATTTTGCAGGGCCGACTCCGACCCCCGAAGGAATGGTCATCGGAAGCTGCGGTCCTACAACATCGGGCAGAATGGATGTTTATTCACCAAGGCTTCTCGACCTCGGACTTGCGGCGATGATAGGCAAGGGCGAAAGAAATCAAGAGGTTTGTGATGCGATTGTGCGCAACGGTGCGGTTTATTTCTGTGCAATCGGAGGCGCAGGAGCCTTATACGCAAAGCAGATAATTTCGTGTGAAGAAATCGCATTCAAAGACTTAGGCTGTGAGAGTGTCAAAAGACTTGAACTTTCGGATTTTCCCGTTATAGTCGGAATTGATTCTCACGGCGGAAACTTATTTAAATACTCAATATAATAAAAGTATGGATTTTTAAACGCTTTCTCTTTGAGAAGGCGTTTGTTTTTTTGGTGGTTTTATGTTGTTTACTGTTTTTACTGTTGTTATAACTCTTACCGTTGCCTTTGTTAACGGGTGGACCGATGCGCCGAATGCAATTGCATCCTGCGTTTCGACAAGAACAGTCAGCCTCAGATATGCGGTTATTCTTGCGGCTGCTGCTGATTTTGCAGGATCTTTGACGGTCGGACTTTCAAGCGGCAGGGTAACGCAAACGGTAATGAATATTGCGGGTTTCGGTGACGATAACGATAAGGCGGTTATTGCTCTTTGCGGTGCAATGATATCGGTTGTTATCTGGGCGGTTTCCGCCTGGAGATTCGGTATTCCGACGAGCGAAAGCCACGCACTCATTGCAGGGCTGACGGGTGCATCCGTTGCGGTCAATAACGGCTTTACGGGCATAAATTCAGGTGAATGGACAAAGGTTCTGTCGGGCCTTATTTTATCAACGTTTCTCGGGCTTTTTGCAGGTTACGCCGTATCAAAATTAACCGTTAAAATATTTTTGAATATTGAAAAGACAAAAGCTGATGTGATGTTCAGATTTTCACAGATTGCTTCAAGTGTTCTGATGGCGTTTATGCACGGTGCGCAGGATTCGCAGAAATTCGCGGGCATACTCGCGATTGTTTTCTCTTTGTCTGGCATTAAGTCATCTTTTACGGATAGTTTTACCGTGCTGATTTTGATTTCGTCTGCCGCCATTGCACTCGGCACGGCTACCGGCGGCGGAAGAATAATCAAGGCTGTCGGGATGGATATGGTGAAGCTTCGCAGAGATCAGGGATTTTCAGCCGATTTATCCGGAGCAGTGTGCCTTTTGATATCAACACTTCTCGGCTTACCCGTAAGCACAACGCACACCAAAACTTCAGCTGTAATGGGAGTCGGTGTGTCAAAAAGTATTAAATCGGTTGATTGGAGTGTAGCGGGTGAAATGGTAGCAGCCTGGTTATTTACCTTTCCCGGATGCGGTCTGATAGGATGGGCGGTTACCTGCGTTTTCTTAAAGCTTTTTATTTGAGGTGGTATTATTGATGTTCAGATTTGATTATCTGAAACTTCTTGAAGAGCAATGCAATTGCGTTTATCCCCAAACTGATTTGAAACGTTCAAAATCAATTTTTTGTGAAATCTGCAGAAATCTTAACCGTGATTTTCTGCCGCCTATTGAACGTGAGGATATTGCGGCAATCTCGTTCTCTCTTGTTGATATAACATCAAACATAAACGCTAAAACATTTCCCGATGATATTATCAAACAGCTTATTTCATTAAGACATTTATTGAAAGGATTGTTCTCGAAAAGCAAAGCCTGCGGAGATGATATCCGCAGGCTTATGGAAATCAATGTTAACTTTAAAAATTCCAATCTTGAAATAGTGCTGCTCAATGAAGCTTTGAGTGATTTTTTGAAAACGGTTTTATGTGCTTATTTCAGAAACCTTTGATTTTTTCGCGGAATAAAGCCTGTAAATCACATACAGAACCGCAGAAATAAGAATTCCGTAAACATATCCGAAGTAAAGAGTTGAAATAACCGAAGCAACGAAGAAAATAACTGAAACGGGGGATGAAAACGCCTTCTTGATTTCGCCCCATTTTACGCTCTCCCACGCACCGACTATCATAACAACGGCAAGTGAATGAACGGGGATTCTGTCGAATATGCCGAGTGAAGACGAAACGAAAATATTATTTAAAGAGAAGTTTCCGATTTCGGTTATCGATGTGGGCATATCAGAAGGATTCAGAAAACAGTTAAGTATCAGAGTAACAACAATTGCAATAAACGGAGCGCTGACAATTTTACAGAATTTTTTGAATTTCCTGGGAAAAGTTATCATAATAACCATAACAATCGTTCCGTAAAGCACGCCGCGCCAATTCGGATGAAAACCGAGCGAAAGATACGATGCAATCATTTCTCTGACATCGTTGCCGCTTGCGCCGATTCCGAAATAATAGGTGGTCAGTAAAACGGTAACGGTCAGTGCAGTTGCAAGGGAAACGCCGGCAGTAACCGGATTATTACGTATTGTGAACTGTTTCGGCAAAAAGTAATAAACAGCAGAAACTATTCCGACTGTCAGTAATGTGACAAAGGCAGAGGTAATGCCGAATACGTTTGAAATAAACATAATGATAAGAAAAACAGCAAAAGCGGGCATATTTTTTTTGCTGTCTGATTTTGCAAAATAAAACGATAAAATCAACGCAATTATTATGACGCTGTAATAATTGTATCCCGTAAATATTGCCGCAGAAAGAGCGAAGGGTAAAACAGCGGTTAATGTTGCAATTGATTTTAAAATAATATTTTTTATGGATTTTTTGTTCTCTGTAATCAAATTATAATATCTCCGTTTGAAAAATTCTTATATTAGTTTACATTAATTTTTGATTCTATACAAGTCTTTTGTAAATTTTTTTCTTATAACTATAGTAAAATTTATAATATTATGGTAAAATACTATGGATTAATCTTTAACGGAGATGTAAATGAAAAAAAATAAAGCAAAAAAAATAGCAACATGGATTATTGTTCCGTTAATGGCAGCAATATTTATTCTTGATATTGCAACTGTTGTTATCGGTAACAATTATTGCAGAAGGTACACTTTCACCGAGGAGCGTTTTGATTATTCGTACGGTGACGACAGAATTCATTTTCTCAACACCGCCAATTCGGATTCCATTCTGCTCGAAAGCAACGGAATGTTTGCGCTGATTGATGCAGGCGAAGGTGACAACAATCCAAGAAGAAAAACCGAATATAAAGGATATGAATCCGAGGTTGTTGAATATATCAAAAAGGTTTGTAAAACCGAAAACGGCATTTATCTTGATTTTATTCTCGGCACGCATTGTCATTATGACCATATAGGCTCGTTTGAATCCCTGATTTCAGACCCCGATATTTCAATCGGCAAGGCGTATTTCAAAGAATTCAACCCGGAAACAGCGAAGGAATATGAGGTTGAACGATGGAAAATCGGCGAAACCTATAATGAGATTATCGATGCATTGAATCGAAGGTCAATTCCGGCTATCAGTGATTTATCCGAAGATCCCTTTGTTTTCGGAGATTTTACGCTGCAATTCTATAATACGGTTACTCCCGAATCCCTTGCAGGCAAAGGTGAAAATGCTTCAAGTATAGGTGTTAAAGTAACCAAAGGCGGAAAAACTGCTTTCCTTGCGGCAGATATAACAAAATCATCGGGTCTTGAAGAGCTTCTTGCAGAGAAAATAGGTGATGTTGATGTTCTCAAAATCGGTCACCACGGCTATTTCGGCTCATCATCGTCTGATTTTCTTGAAAAGCTCAGCCCTGAGGTTGCGATTGTTACCAATCAGCTTGGCAAGGTTTATCCGAATGTTAAATGGAATCTCACTATGAAAGCAAAAGTACCGTTTTATGCAACATACGAGAATAACGGTATCATTGCAACGTTTGCGGATGACGGTGAAATCAAATTTACAAATGATATACATTAAAATATTAATGTTTTATTAAACTGTCGTTCATTAAATTGACAAATCGGGTTTAAGTTGATAATATAACTAAGGTGAAAATAAGCGAATAATAATATTTTTAGAATAGGTAATTGATATGAATCTGACTTGCTATGATTATCTTAAGGTTTCTGCCAAGAGAAACGGCGATTTCAATGCAGTTCTTGCGTTCGGCAGTAAAACAAAATTATCAAAGTTAATAAAAGATATTGATGCTGTTGCGGCATACATAAATTCACTCGGTATAAAGCAGGGCGATGTTGTTACAATCTTCCTGCCGAATGTTGTTCATGCATTCACAACATTTTATGCGCTCAACAAAATCGGTGTAATTGCAAATATTGTTCATCCCTTGACCTCTCCGGAGGGACTTAAGGAAATTATGGATAACACGGAAACGAAGGCAATCTTTGTTCTCGATATTCTTGCTGCAAAGTATTCAGATGCGATTAATTCAAGCGGTGTTCCGTGCATTATTTGCTCTAATTCCGATTATATCGTGCTTCCCGTTGCAGCAGCATTCAAGGTTTTTGAAAAAGTGAAGGGTAAGGGTATTGAAGCTATCAAAAACAGCGTCAGATATTCAAAAGCCGTTTCGTCAGGTTCAACTCTTAAGGCAGTTGAATATCACGACGGTTCAAAAACCGCGGTTTATCTTCACGGCGGCGGCACAACGGGTAAAAGCAAAACCATTATGCTTTCCAGCAATAACCTTAATAATCTTGCCGAAAAGCTTAATGCGCTTGATGTTCCGCATAAACCCGGCGATGAATATTCGCTTATGGTTCTTCCTATTTTCCACGCATTCGGTCTCGGAATTGCGATGCATTTTCCGCTTACTCACGGGTTTACTTCAATTCCCATTCCTCAGTTCAATGCGGAAAGTGCAAACAAGCTGATGAAAAAACATAAGGTTACCTTCCTTCTCGGTGTTCCCAATATGTATAAAAAGATGATGGAATGCGAAAACTTCGAAGGCCCTCATCTCAAAAACCTTCGCCTTGTTTTTTGCGGCGGCGACTTCCTTGCAGAACGTCTTGTTAAGGAGTTTAACAAGACTGTTGCGAAATACGGCGGCAAAGGAAAGCTGTTCAGAGGTTATGGTCTTACTGAAGTTTCTTCCGTATGTACTGTTAACACCTATGAAAACAGCCGTGAGGATTCAATCGGTAAAGCTCTCGGAGATATCACGGTTGAGATATGGGACGAGATGCAGAAGCGAGTTCCTGCAGGTCAGACGGGCGAAATCGTCGTTAAGGGCGACACCGTTATGCAAGGCTATTTTAACGGCAAAGACACCGTTAAGAATGACGGAATTTATGTTGACAAAGACGGTAACAGATGGGTGCTTACGGGCGACCTAGGCTATATGGATTCCGACGGCTTTGTTTTCTTTACCGGCAGAAAGAAGAGAATGATTATTATATCGGGTTATAATGTTTATCCTGCCGATATTGAAAACGTTGTTCTTCAGCTTCCGTTTATAGGTGAGGCTTGTGCCGTTCAAGGTTATCAGAAGAATAAGCCCTGTGTCAAGCTTTGCGTAACACTTAATCAGTCAATGGACAAGGAGCAGGCGATAGATAAGATTCAGCTTTACTGCAAAAAGAATCTTGCCAAGTTCTCTTGCCCGAGAAAAATAGAAATTCTTGAAAGCTTCCCCAGAACCAAAATGGCAAAGGTTGATTTTATGAAGCTTTCGGATAAATACAATCCCAATGAAAAATAAGCGAGGAAATAAAAAATGAGCAAACAGATAAGACCCGTTCAGCAGGGTGATACAGTAGCTGTTATGAAAACAACTCTCGGTGAAATCAAGATTCTTCTTTTCCCCGATGCAGCACCCAAGGCTGTTGAGAATTTTACAACACACGCAAAGAACGGATATTATAACGGCATTATCTTTCACAGAGTAATTCCCGATTTTATGATTCAGGGCGGTGACCCCACGGGCACCGGTAGAGGCGGCGAGAGCATCTGGGGCAGAAGCTTTGAGGATGAATTCAGCGTTGATTATCATAATATCCGCGGTGCTCTTTCAATGGCTAACGCAGGTCCTTCAACAAACGGAAGTCAGTTCTTTATCGTTCAGGCAAAGGATGTTGACAGCGGACTTCTTTCTCAGATGGAGCAGCTTTCCGACAGGGGTTTCCCCACAGAGTGTGTTGAAGATTATAAGGCACTCGGCGGCACTCCCTGGCTTGATTTCAAACACACTGTTTTCGGTCAGGTTGTTGAAGGTATGGAAACTGTTGATGCAATCGCAGCAGTTAAAACAAGCTATGGCGATAAACCCGTTGAAGACGTGGTTATTCTTGGAATTGATGTTATTACAGCTTAATAAATCAACAAAAAACAGCACCAATCAGGGTGCTGTTTTTGCTTTTTAAACAATTTGATAAAGTTCACAAATTATTAACAAAATATAATTCACATTTTGTATGTCGAATTTGTTTCTTTAATGGATGTTATCGAAAAAAGGGAGGTGTTTTCGGAATTGCTGCAGAAACAAAGCAAATCGGAAGAAGAAATAAAAGAGCTTGTTGAAAAATACAGTTCATTGATTTTCAGAATTTCATACTGTATTCTTTGCAACCCCGCTGATGCGGAGGATGCAGTTCAGGAAACATTTCTCAGATATTTGACCAAGGCACCGGAATTTAATGATGAAGAACACAAGAAAGCTTGGCTGATAAAGGTATCGGCAAATATCAGCAAAAATATGCTTATGTTCAGACTTAAAAGAGAAACGGTGAATATTGATGACATTGAGAATGTCGGTATTGACCGGGGCGATTGTGAAACGTTTGAAATTATTATGAGCTTGCCGGCAAAACATAAAGTTGTTATGACCCTTTATTATGTTGAAGGATACAGAAGCAAAGAGATTGCGGAGATTATCGGCATAAGCGAAGAAGCGGTAAGAAAGCGCCTTCAGAAGGGCAGAGAGCTGCTCAGAAAAGAAATTGAGGGGGAGAATATATTATGATTGATAACAGCATCAGAGAATATATAAGATTAATCGGTTCGATTTCACTTCCGCAAAAGGATAAAGAGAGAATCGTGGAGTATCTTATCGGTAAAAGCACAGATAAAAAAGAAATATCGGGCAAATACGTTGCGGTGGCATCTGCTGTAGCCTTCCTTGCTGTCGGCACATATCTGATTACCCGAGGTTCAAAGCAAGATATTAATATAATGTGAGGTTATTATGAATAAAACAATTGAAAATCCGTTTTTAAAATTTGAAAACAGTTCCTTGCCGCTTGGTTTTGAAATTCCTGACACATCAATGTTCGGAATGTTAAAAATCTCGGCAAAAAATCAACCCGATTCATTGGCATATGAGTATTTCGGAACAAAGTGTACCTTTAAAAATCTCGTTGAGAAAATTGAGGCGATTTCGGGTGCATATCATAACGCAGGCGTTCGCAAGGGTGATATTGTAACAATTATTATGCCGAATACGCCCGAGGCTGTTATCAGCATCTATGCACTGAACAGAATCGGAGCAGTTGCAAACATTCTTCATCCGCTTTCTGCTCAAGAAGAAATAAAAAATCACATTAACAGAGTAAAAAGCAAGGTGCTTCTCTGCGTTGACATCTGCAGTGAAAAGATTGCAAACATTATTGATGAAACAAGTCTTAAGCGTGTTATTGTTGCTTCGGCAGGTAATTCTATGCCCGCTGTTATGAAAGTACTTTATGCTTTGAAGAGTATAAATAACTATAAATATGACAAGAAGGACAGCAGATATATTTCCTGGAAGGACTTTTCTGCAAATAAAAAATCGGTTGCCGAATATAAACCGACCGGCGATGAAAATAAAAAGGTTGCTGTTATTCTTCACAGCGGCGGAACAACCGGAACACCGAAGGACATAATGCTTTCCAACAGCAATTTCAATGCTTTCGGTATTCAAGCGGTGCTCACTCTCAGAGATGTCAGGGCAGGAGATAAAATCCTTGCCATATTACCTATTTTCCACGGGTTCGGTCTTGGCGTTTGTGTTCACGTTTCATTTTGTTTTGGTGCTTGTTCGGTGCTGATACCTCAGTTTAACGCCAAAAAATTTGCAAGTATATTAAAAAAATATAAGCCGACAATGATTTTCGGAGTTCCCACACTTTATGATGCCTTGCTTAAGGCAAAGGGTACGGATAAAATTGATTTTTCGTTCCTTAAATATGCCGTAAGCGGCGGAGATACCTTGCCCGAAAAGCTTGAAAAGGATGTAAATGATTTTCTTGCGTCGCATAACTCCGATATAAAAATCTGTGAAGGCTACGGTATGACAGAAGGTCTTGCTGCGCTCAGTCTTTCGGTCGGAGATAATTACAAATCAAGAACTATCGGTAAGCCGCTTATCGGAACGGAAATGTGTGTTGTTGAACCCGGAACAGTCAATGTTTTGCCGGCGGGCGAGGACGGTGAGCTTTGTATCAGCGGACCTACGGTTATGATTGGCTACAGAAACAACCCCTTAGAAACCGAAAATACACTTCGCACTCATTCTGACGGAAAAACATGGCTTCACACGGGAGATATGGCTTCTATCGATGAAGGTGGTTTTGTTCATTATAAGCTCAGAATTAAGCGAATGATGATTACATCCGGTTTTAATGTTTATCCTACTCAGATTGAAGCTGTTATTGAAAAACTTGAATTTGTTGAAAAATGCGTTGTAGTATCAATTCCGCATCCCTATAAGAAGGAAGTTGCAAAGGCATTTATAATTCTCAAGAGCGGAAAAGCAAAGACTCCCGAAACTGAAAATGAAATACGCGAATACTGCAAAAAGAAGCTTATGCATTACAGCGTTCCTTATAAGTATGAGTTTGTTGACCTTCTTCCCAAAACAGCTTATAATAAAATCGATTTTATGAAGCTTCAGAAAGAAAGCGTTAAGGAGGCTATCTGCTGATGAATAAAAAACCCAGGACTTGGGGCTACAGATTGCTTGCGCCGATATTGCTTGCGGTTTTCTCCCTTTATTACAGCCCTAAGGTTTTCGGAAAGGGCAACATTCCCAAGAAAGGTGCTGTTGTAATCTGCAGTAACCATAAGCATGTTCTTGATCAGTGCCTTGCAGCTCTTGCAACCCGCAGACCTATAAACTATATGGCAAAATCCGAATATTTCAAAGGGAAATTTGCTTGGTTTTTCAAACTTACGGGCTGCATATGCGTTAACCGTAACGGACACGATGAAGATGCAAAGTCATCTGCAAACGCAGTCCTTTCAAATGACGGAGCTTTGGGCATCTTCCCTGAAGGAACAAGAAACAAAACCGATAATCTGATTGGTGAATTCAAATACGGTGCCGCTTCTCTTGCCTGCAAGAATGAAGCAATGATGGTTCCCGTTGCAGTTACGGGTGAATACAAATTCAGAAGCAAGACTCTTTGCTCAAGAATCGGAAAGCCGTTCTCAACAAAAGGTATGACAGTTGAAGAGGCAAATAAACGCCTTCACGATGAAATTGTTAAGCTTATAAACGAAAACCTTGCAGAAGGCTACGGCACACCCGAAGAATTCGAAAGAGCAAAAAGATATCAGGTTTCATAAATAATTAAACCGCAGACGATACGAAATTGTACCGTCTGCGGTTTTTGCTTTAGTGATGATTAATTAAATAAATTAAGAACGATTCTGCCGAGAAGTCCGCCGTATCTGTCAACAAGAGCAAAGAGGAAATCAAAGAATCCGAAATCAAGGATGAAGTCGTTTCCGTCATTTGATGCCTTGTCTGCGTTGAGGGTAAAGCCTTCGGTGTAAACTACGCCGCCTTCACCAAAGATTTCAGCTCTTACATAACCCTTGATAACATTTTCGTAATCGTTGAGGTCGAAAGCAGCGTCATCAGCCTTGGTTGTTGCGATAAGCTTTCCGTCTGAGATCCAGCGGATAAGAAGTGCGTTTTCTGAATCAATTGTGATTGTGTCTTCTGCATCGTCAACTGCAATAGACTTAACCGAAGGTCTTGTTGCGGTAGCCAGGAAGCCTTCATCGTCAAGTGAAGTATATTTTACGCCGACATTGCCGTCATCGGATGAATTTGCAATTTCTTCGCATTCCTTGTCGTATTCAACAACAAGATTTGCAATAGTATTATAAAGCTCTGTTTCGCCGTAATAAGTCTTAAGTGCAGCTGCAATCTGTTCAAGCTCGTCACGGTTGTGGAGGCAGGTGCTCTGAGGAAGAATCTCGCCGTTGAGAATAGCCTTCTTTGCGTTAGCGGATGTATTTGCCTCTGCAAGAACAATAAGGCTGCCTGTGTCTATTTTGTCGAGCTGGTGAGCATCGCTTGTTGCAATTGCAGTAACGGTCTTGCCGCTTTCTGCTGCTTTTGCAAGCATAATGTCCCAGAGCTTTCTGTCGAATCTTGTTCTGTCGTCACCCTTGCTGTTGATGTCGATGCCGATGCAAGAATCATATTTGTTAATGTAGCCGTAGAATTTATTGATGTAGTAGTTATATGACCAGTTATCCATATTGTAGGCATCGTCCTGATATAGCTCATAACGTGCCTGAGTATATTCGCCGGGATGGTTGATAACCGAAACACCGCCCGCCTTTTCAACTCCTGTTATTGCGCTGCGGTAGCCGCTGGGCATATTGTAGTTAAACTCGGCAAACCAGCTGTTAACGTGAGCGTTGATTGAAACAGCGTTGTTTTCAACACCGTAGGGAATTCGGAGGATTTTGTGACCGTCTTCCGTAACGAGGTAATCGTCAACGCCGTTGTTTTTCATTTCATACTTAACGCCGCTTGCAAAAGCACCGCTCTGCTCAAGATAATCAAGGTTACCGTCAGATTTTCCGAAAAGAGTCATAACATTTGTTATGAATTTTGAGCCGAGTGAGCTGTCAGTCCAGCTCATATCGGAAACGCCGTGGTCAGTGACTGAAACGATGTCGTATCCCGTCTGATAGTGGCGTTCAAGCAAATCGGTAAGAGTGTTGTCACCGTCACTTGCGTTTGTGTGTGTGTGGAGTGCTGTTTTGTACTGCTTGACGGTTTCCCAATTAATGTTTGCGTAGGGATTTGTAATTGTGTAGCCTTCGTCAGCGACTGCATCTGTCGGAGCTGCGTTTGCCGCAAAAGCAAAAGGAACGCCGGTGATAAGCATCGCAGATGCAAGAATAACAGCAAGAGTATTCCTGAATTTTTTCATTTTTTGTTCCTCCATATCAAAATAATTGATGAATATATTATATCAGGCTATAAAGCTTTTGTAAATACTTAACAAAAAAATCAGTTTAAATTTGTTCATCGATAAGTGAGTAACTGTTTGATATTTTTCGGATATTATGTTATTATTAATTATTCTAAAATAAAGGAGAAATAAAAATGTTTATTATCAGAAAAATATGGTATATTTTAACTCTTCCGCTTCTTGTGTTAACTCTGCTTACCAGCCCCGTCGCAAAAAGCACGGAAACAGCGGAGCTTGTTTCAAAGAACACTTTTGTTTTTGAAAAAGCGCTTCTTATGGGTCAGGGAATAACAACCGACGGTGAATATTATTATACAAGCGGTTCGATTACGGCACTCAAACTTAACGCACTTGCAAAGTTTACCTTTGACGATATGGAGCTTGTTGACAGCCATATCAATCCGTTGCCCGATAAGTGCAAGGACAGGGATAACGACCATATCGGCGGAATAAGCTGTTATAACGGAAAGATTTATGCTTCCGTTGAGGACAGCGAAGATTACCTTTCACCCTGCATTGTTGTTTTTGACTGTGAAACGCTTGAGCCGACAGGTGAAATTTACGACCTGCCTGTTGAATTATATGATGACGGTGTGCCCTGGTGTGCCGTTGACGGTGAAACGGGATATCTTTATGCATCGAAGTGGACCGATATCAATTCTGTTTATGTCTATGATATTGCAAATTCAATGAGCTTTGTGAAAGAGATTCCTCTTTCGGAAACAATCCACCGCATTCAGGGCGGCGAATTCTATAACGGAACTCTTTATCTTTCACACGATATCGAAGATAACGGCAACTTCAAAAACATTCTCAGCGTTGACGTTAACAGCGGAAAAGTTGAAATTGCCGCATTGAGAGATGTCGGCGGCGAAAATATTGAAGCTGAAGGACTGACATTCTTCCCGGCTGATGACGGTTCGGTTATGCACGTGCTCGACTATAATAAGGTGATTGGCATTTTTGTGCATCACTATAAAGTCGATTTTTAAGGAGCAAACAAAATGACGTTCAAAGATATAAATATCAGAGACCCTTTTGTTCTTCCTTATGGAGGTAAATATTATCTTTACGGCACGCGCGGCGAAACGGCGTGGACAAAGGCTTACGGACTTGATGTTTATGTGAGCGATGACCTTGAAACCTGGAGTGAAGCTCACGAATGCTTTGCTGTTCCCGAAAATTTCTGGGCGGATAAAGAAATATGGGCACCCGAGGTTCATTATTACAACGGAAGCTTCTATATGTTCGTGACATTCCGTTCCGAAGAAAGAAACAGAAAAACACAGATTTTAAAAAGCGATTCTCCGATGGGACCTTTTCTTCCGTTTACCGACGACGCAATAACTCCTGTCGGCTGGAGATGCCTCGACGGAACATTTTATGTTGATAAAAGCGGTAATCCGTATATTGTTTTCTGCCGTGAATGGCAGCAGGTAAAGGACGGAGAAATCCACGCAATGAAGCTTACAAAGGATCTGACCGCCGCAGACGGCGAGCCGATTCTTCTGTTTAAAGCATCTCAACCCGAATGGGCGGAAAAAAATAAAGATAATTATGTTACCGACGGACCGTTTATGTACCGCACAAAAGAGGGCAGGCTTCTTATGATATGGTCAACATTCACCGAAAAAGGCTATACTCAGGCGGTTGCTTATTCCGATAACGGAGAAATTGACGGCAATTGGATGCACGAAAAGCCCCTGTTTGACGATAACGGCGGTCACGGAATGATTTTTGATGATTTTAACGGCAACAAATATCTTATTCTTCATTCACCAAATGAGAATCCGTATGAAAGACCTGTTCTTATTAAAATAACCGAAGAAAACGGAACACTCAAGCTTGTTTGAAAGGTTGATAAAAAATGAAAAAAACAGTCAGCATTATTCTTGCGCTTTCAATGATTTTGGCTCTTTTTGTGCCTGCTTTTGCGGAATCGGAGTCTGCTCAGCCGCATAATCCCGATGAATGTCAAAACGTTCCCGTCATAATTGTCAGAGGTATGGACTTCGGCGGGCTTTATCTCGATTGCGGAACGGAAAATGAAAAGCCTGCAATGTCACTTGATGCAGGCGAAATCGTAAAAGATGCTTTAATAGCTATCGGGAAGGGAATTGCAAAATTCAGCCTTGATGCCGTTATCGATGAGATTGCGGCGGTTGCGTATGATATTTTTGAGAATATTTCAATGGATGAAAACGGCGATTCGCTTTATAATGTCGGCGTTCCCAAGTATCCCGAGAGTGCAGATAAATACGAAAACCTTCGTGACGGCGAAGGCTTTGAATACGGAATGGTCAGAACCTGCATTGAAACCTTCGGCGAAGGTCATACATATTATATTAATTACGACTGGCGTCTTGACCCTTATGTTGTTGCTGATGATATCAATGCCGCTGTTGAATCCGCAATCAGCAATACCGGACACAGCAAGGTTAATATTGTCTGCTGCAGTATGGGCGGAATTATGACAATTGCTTATCTTACAGAATACGGCTATGAAAAGGTTAACCGCTGCCTGTTTATGTCGTCAACCTTCTGCGGCGCTCAGGTTGCGTCGGATTTGCTTTGCGGTAAGGTTGATATAACGGCTGATAATCTCTACAATATGCTCAAGGACCTTACGGCAAATCAAAGCGTTCTTTCTTTTTTTGTTGATGCGGTTTATTTTGTCGGCGGATTCAAGGCACTTACAAAGGTGACGGATTTTATTCTTGAAAATTATAAAGACAAGATATATGCGGATACCATTATTCCGATTTTCGGCAAAATGCTCACTCTTTGGGGACTCGCTCAGCCCGAGGATTATGAGGATGCGATAAATTACGTTTTTGGCGGAAGAACAAAAGAAAACGAAACATTTCTTAAGCGTGCCGACGCGCTTCAGGATATGATGAACGGCAGAACAGCTTTAATCAATGAAATGATTGACAACGGAGTAGGAATTGCTGTTGTTGCTCATTACGATGCACCTCTTATTCCTGCTTATGAAAATGCACATTTCAACGGTGACGGAATCCTCGAAACCTATCAGATGTCAGGCTACGCAACTGTTGCACCTTACGGCAAAACTCTCAGTGACGATTATGTTGCAAAGAATCCCGAATACCTTTCGCCTGACAGAGTTGTTGACCTTTCAACCGCACTTTTCCCCGAATATACATATATAATAAAGGGTGCTCCTCACGTTTCGGGCTCATACGGAACGGATTATGCCGATTTCCTTGTCTGGCTTCTTTCATATGATGGCGAATTCTACGCCGGCGCAAGCGAAAGATACCCACAGTTTATGGTTTCGGATGACTCTCAGAAGCTTGAAAAATTCAATTAAGACATAAAAGAACAGCGTGTACGGTTTGTTACTGTACACGCTGTTTTATCATTCGAGATGCGATGTGCCGTTTATGTATTCAAAAACAATATCTCCGTAGCGGTTTGTTCCTTTCTTATAGAAAACAACCTTGGTTATGCCTGTGTTCTGAATCGAAATATCAAAGTCTGGTGCTTCCCAGAATCCCATTATTCTGAAAATGAGAATTGTAAGAAATGCCGCGTGAGCAACAACCGCAACCTTTTCACCGCCCGAATAACGTGAATGCAGATAGTCGAGAACCTTGTCGGCTCTGTCAAACATTTCCGATTCATTTTCAAATGTACTGTGATAAACTCTCGGGTCATTTTCGCCTGTTCCGTCGGCAAGTGCGGCGGTTTTGCAGAATTCTTTCATTTCTTCAAGTGTTATTCCGTCGTATTCCGGAGCGATTCCGACCTCGGAAAGAATCGGCAGAATATTGACCGCTTTGGATGTTATCTGATGACGGAGCAAGCCGTCCGAGGTGCTGATTGCTCTTATAAGTCCGCTTGAATAAATATAGTCAAAATCCGTGTTGCTCAGATATTTGCCGAGAAGGTCAGCCTGCAGCAATCCTTTTTCTGTGAGAAGCGGGTCGTTTTCTTCCTTCAATGTCAGATTTTCTTTGTTATAACCCGCATTGCCCATACTCTGACCGTGGCGGATAAGATAAAGCTCAAGTTCAATAACGGGGGTTAATTTTTCCATACTGTTCCTCCTGAGTGAATTTGACAGTTTAATTATATTTTAACATCCGTAACTTGTCAATCGTATGATAAAACAATCAAATTCGGTTATACCAAATACGAAAAGTGATATGAGGTAAAAGATAATGGTTGACCGTTTTTCAAAATTTGCGGCAAATAATTCGAAACTGATCCTTATTATTGCTGTTTTGCTTGTTATACCCTCAGTATTCGGCATTGCATCAATAAAAATCAATTATGATATTCTTTCGTATCTTCCGGATGACCTCGATTCGGTCAGAGGGGAGGAGATTCTTGACGGAGTATTCGGCAATGCGGGCAGTGCATTTATGATTGTTGAGAATATGCCTCGAAAGAATACATTGTTGCTGAAAGAGAAAATTTTATCGGTTAACGGAGTCAAAAATGTTGTCTGGATTGATTCGTTTTCCGATATTTCTGTTCCGTATGATATGCTTCCCGATGCGGTCAGAAGCATATTTTATTCCAAAGACGGTAAATCCACCTTGATGATGATTCAGTTTGAAGGTCTTGGCGCATCAGAATCAACAATGAATGCGGTTGATGAAATAAAGCGTATAATGAATAAAGAGTCTTTTCTCAGCGGAATGTCGGTTTTAATGTCGGATACAAAAAATATTGTTGAAGGCGAAGCACCGCTTTATATTGCGATTGCGGGTTTTCTTGCCTTTGCCGCCTTGGTATATACAATGAATTCGTTTGTTTTGCCGCTGATAATAATGATTTCTCTCGTGTTTTCGGTTGTGTTTAATATGGGAACAAATTTTTTCGGAGAGATATCATATATCACACAAAGCATTGCGGCAATTCTTCAGATTGGCGTAACGATGGATTATTCTGTTTTTCTTTCGGACAGATTCAAAGAAGAATTAAATTTTACGGCAGATAAGAACGATGCAATGGCAAATGCGATTTCAAAAACGTTCTTTTCAGTTTCGGGAAGTGCGTTGACAACCGTGTTCGGTTTCCTTGCAATGTGTTTTATGAGCTTTTCTCTCGGCGCTGATATAGGATTAGTGATGGCTAAAGGAGTATTATTCGGTATTCTTACGGCACTTTTAATTTTACCGTCGCTGATGCTGCTTTTTTACAATCCCGTAAAAGAGAAAAAACGAAAACTGTTCGTTCCTGATCTCGGAAAAATATCCGGATTTTCGCTCAGGCATAATAAAACCGTTGTTGTACTTTTTGTATTATTGATTATCGGGTCATATATTATAAAAGGGAATGTCGATGTTTATTATGATTTTGTAAAAGCTTTGCCACAGGGAATGACTTCTGTTGTTTCGCTTTCAAAATTAAAAACGGATTTCGGAATGTCATCAACTTATTTTGCTTTGTTCAGCGATGAAACCGAATCGTATAACGCCGCAAAAATGGCTGATGAATTCGGAAAAGTTGAAGGGGTCAGTTCGGTTCTATCGCTCAACTCTGTAATCGGTCCGTCTGTTCCCGATGAAATGATACCCGACTCGGTTGCGGATATTTGCCGAAAAGGCGGTTATGAGCTTATGATGATAAATTCCGTTTATCCGTCATCAAGCGATGAGTCAAATATCCAGACCGAAAGACTTGCAGATATTCTGAAATCTTATGACAGCAAAGGAATGCTTACGGGAGAAGCCGCGCTTTCAAAAGACCTTGTAGGCATAACCGCAAAAGACTTCAATGTGACAAGCATCATTTCGATAGCGGCGGTTTTTGCGGTCGTTGCGTTGCTGTTTAAATCCCTTGTTGTTCCGTCGGTTTTAATCTTATCGATTGAGCTTGCCGTGTTTATAAATGAAGCAATTCCGTTTTTTACGGGCGGAGATGTGCCGTTTATTGCCCCTACGGTTATAGGCTGCGTTCAGCTTGGAGCAACTGTTGATTATGCAATCCTTATGACGACCCGATTTAAAGAGGAACTCGGTAAAGGCAAGGCAAAATTCAAGGCAATAAAAGATGCTGCATCAAGTTCGTGTAAATCGATATTTCAAAGTGCACTTGTATTATTCTGTGCTACATTCGGTGTGTACTGTGTATGCAACGTAATGCTTGTGAAAAGTATTTGCGCGATGCTTGCGAGAGGTGCTATTTTAAGTGCGGCGGTTATTATTGTGTTTTTACCCGTTCTTTTATTTTTTGCAGAACCTTTTATTAACAGAAAAACAAAGGGGAAAAATGGTGAATAGGAAACTGATTTCTGCGGTTATGATTCCGCTGTTGATTTTTTCTTCGTGCAGCAAAAAATCCGAAAATGCAGTACGGACGATTAATGATAAGCAACAGATTATTTACAATGAAAAAGCCGACAAGGTTATGAAAACTGAAACGGTCTATGTCAATCTTGATTCATCGGGCAGTTTGAAAAAAATAACCGTAAGTGACTGGATTCACACCGAAAAGGGTTCGGTTTATGTTGATGATGTGAGTGTTCTTGATGATATAAAAAATGTAAAAGGTTTCAGCACACCGCAGATTGTCGGTGATAAGCTGCGATGGCATATGGATGAGCAGGACCTTTATTACTCGGGAACAACAAATAAAACACCGCCCATACTTTTTAAAATTGAATATTATCTCGACGGGAAAAAGATGACACCCGAGGAGATATCGGGAAAAAGCGGGGAAATAACTGTTATAATAAGGATACGCAACAATCTTTTAAAAGAAGTAACGGTTAAAGGTAAAAAATACACCGTCAGTCTTCCCGCGGCGGTGCTTGGCGGAATGATTCTTCCGGGCAATATCTTTACGGAAGTAACGGTAGAAAATGCGCAGAAATTCAACGACGGCGCTAAACAACTTGTCGGATTCGCGACAATTCCGGGCTTTAACGAAAGCCTCGGACTTTCTTCGGGTTCCGCAAATGAGATGTTACAGCCGTTTGTTTCCGATGAGATTGTCGTGAAAGCTTATGCCGATAATTTCAGCCTTGAAAATATTTATTTTGCGGTTATTCCCTTTGCAACGCTGAATTTTGATATGCTTTTACCCGAATCGCTTGGCGATGCAGGGGCGGCGGTTGCGGCAGTCAAGGCATTTCGTGATGCGCTTCAAAAGCTTGACCCCGACAGAATTGTTTATTCCCTCATATCCGATGAAGCGAAAATGAATTCGCTGCTTGATGCTGCGAGCAATGCATCTTCACTTTATGAAGCCAATAAGAATCTGATTCAATTGGCAGGGAAATATTCAACTCCCGAAAACATTGCGGCTTTAAAAAGGCTGCTTGAAATTATGAATACACCCGAGGTGAAAGCGGTGATTGAAGTTATATCAGACCCCGAGGTGATGAGTTTCATCAGCGGATTGCCTGCAATAATGGATAACTTCGGCGATATAGAGCCGCTTCTGAACGAACTGCAAAAGGACTTATCACGCCCCGAAGTACAAAAAGAGCTTAAGAATCTTCCGCAGACTATGGAAACGCTTTCGCAGATAACAACGGTGCTTTCACAAAACAAAAGAGAGATTGATGCCGTGTTTGAAGCGCTTGACGGCAGCGGGGGACAGTCGCTTGGAACAATTCTTGAAGGCATCAACACCGATGAAATGGAAAATCTCGAAAATAAGTACGGCGATGTTATCGAGGACAGCGATTTGCTTGTTGCGCTTGCGGAAGAATGGCTGAAGTTCGGCGGTGAATACGGACTTTTCAGCGGTAAAGAAGATAATATGAGTTACAGCCTTATGTTTATTTACAAAACCGCGAGCATAAGAAGCGCAGTTTCTTGACAAGACGGCTTAACGGTATTAATATATAATTGAAATACAGCAAAGGATGTTAAAAATGGGAATTTGTTATATCGTCGGTGCAGGGGAGTGCGAAAGCATTGACTTTGAAAAGAAAAAAGATGACATTGTGATTGCGGCAGACGGAGGCTATAAGCATCTTCTGTCTGCAAACATAACTCCGGATATAATAATAGGTGATTTTGACTCGCTCGGAGAAACACCTTGTAATGATAATGTGATTAAGTTAAATCCCGTCAAGGATATTACGGATATGAATGCCGCGGTTGATATCGGAATTGAAAAGGGTTTTGATGAATTTGTTATTTACGGTGCAACGGGCGGCAGAATTGACCACAGCCTTGCCAATATTCAGCTTCTCGTTTCTCTTTCCAAAAGAGGAATCAAAGCTTCTCTTAAAAACGGTAGAACGTTTATCACCGCTGTTTCAAACGGAAACATCCGGTTTGATTCATATCATAAAGGGTATATTTCCGTTTTTGCGCACAGTGATATCTGTGAAAATGTTTGCATAAAAGGTCTGAAATACAGCCTTGATAATGGCGTTTTAAAAAATGATTTTGCATTGGGTGTCAGCAATGAGTTTGTTGGTGCGGAAAGCAGTATTTCCGTTGAAAAAGGCACACTTATTGTTGTTGTAAATGCTTGACATAGTTTTTAAATCTGATAGAATTAATTATTATTTTATAAAAGAAAGGAAATGAAAAAATGAGGACATTTACAAAAAGCGCACTTTCAATTGTTTTAGCAGCTGTTTTGATTTTTACAGCAGTTGTGCCTTCGTTTGCAGCAAGTGACTTGCTTTGGGAGCACGTCTGGAATGAAGAATATGAAAACGGTGTTATTCTTTTTCCCGGCAGCAACGAAAGTGAAATGAATGTTTCCTGGTACTCAAAGACCGAAAGCGAACCCAAGGTTATTGTTGACGAGGGTATCATAATCGGCAACGATGCAAAAGAATTCAAAGGTTACTGCGTAGCTGCGCCCGACGGCGATTTTTCAAACAAAGTTACAATTACCGGCCTTGAAGCGGGCAAAACATATTCTTATCAGTGCATCAGCGAAGGCTTTGAGTCAAATGTTTATTCGTTCAAAACTGACGCAGACCCCAATGTTTTTTCAGCTGTGTATATGACTGATATTCATACCAGCCACGATGATAATAACGAAAACGGAATTAAGGAAACAGCAGAAAAGTTCAACAGCACTCTTGCTGAGGCTGCATCAAGAAAGAATATTTCACTTCTTCTTTCTGCAGGTGATCAGGCATCCGAAGGCTATGAAACAGAATACAAAGGTTATTCCTCTGCACTCGGACTCAAGAGCTTTCCCGTTGCAACAGCAATCGGCAATCATGACCGCAAGGGTGTTGCTTACAAGACATTCAACAATGTTCCCAACGAGAGAAAAAACAATATGGTTGCATCCTATATCGGCGGCAACTATTGGTTCACAAGAGGGGATGTGCTTTTCCTTGTTGTTGACAGTAATAACGCAAGCGGTATGGACCACAGAGCATTTGTCAAAGATGCGATTGATGCAAATCCCGATGTCAAGTGGAAGGTTATGATGATGCATCACGACCTTTACAGCGGCAGAATTCCCAGCAGAGAGAGTGAAAACGGACTTCTCCGTATGATATGGGGTCCCATTGCTGATGAATTTGCAATTGACCTCGTTCTTCTCGGTCACAGTCATTATTATACCGTCACAAATGTTATTCATAACAACAAAACGGTTGCACCCTATGCCGCAACTATGACAGACCCCGCAGGCACCGTCTATATGGTATCGGGTTCAATCACAAGACCCAGAGATGACGAGAATATCGGTCTTAACGGTGAATGGATTGGCTTTGCAAATGAACCCGACCAGAGAATCATTTATAATATTATCGATTTTACCGAGGAATCAATCACCGTTTCGTCGTACTACAAGGGTGAGGCGGATTCTTTCAACAGCTACACGATTGTCAAGACATCGGATGAAGGCGGACATCCCAAGCAGATTATCCCCTCATTCTTTGACGGATTTGTAAGATTTATCGGAACAGTTTACGGCTTTTTCAATAATATCGGAGTTTACAGCGACCTCAAGGATAACGGCTTTGACGTAAACTTCTTTGAAGTAGTATTCAATAACTGATTATAAATAATATGCGCCCCCGAAAAGAACTGACTTTTCGGGGGCGTGTTGCAATTTAAATTAAAGACCTGTTTTTTCGTTGATGTATTTTCTGGCAAGGCAAGCATATTCATAGGGATTAGCCTTTGCGGGATCCTGCTCAGCTTCAACAACAACCCAGCCTTCATAGCCTGCTTCGTCAAGAATATCAAATACGGGAGTGAAGTCAAAGTCGCCGTCGCCGGGAACCGTGAATGAGCCCGCTCTTACGCAGTCAAGGAAGCTCCATCCCTTTTCTTTGCCTTCGTTGATAACATCCTGACGGATGCTCTTGAGGTGAACGTGCTTGACTCTGTTAACATACTTTTTAAGAACGCCGATTGCATTTTCACCCGAGAATGAAAGATGACCTGTATCATAAAGAAGATAAACAAGGTCGGGGTCTGTGATTTCCATAAGCTTATCGATTTCTTCTTCGGTCTGAACACCTGTACCCATATGATGGTGAACGGTGAAATACATTCCTTTTTCTTTTGCAAGTCTGCCCATTTCGTTGAAGCCTTTTGCGATAAGCTCCCACTGTTCATCGGTATAAACAGGCTTGTCGCCGAAAATGCTCAGAGCCTTACCCTGGATTGAGTTTCCCTGCTCGGATGCGCCGATAACCTTTGCACCGAGAGCGTGAAGAAAATCTCTGTGCTTGATGAATGCTTCGATTGTTGCTTCATAGCCATCCGAAAGAAGAAGGGATGAGAACCACGCATTGCAGATTCTGAGTCCTCTGACATCAAGCTTATGCTTGAGTGTTTCAACGTCTTTGGGATATTTGTTGCCGATTTCACTGCCTTTATATCCGCTGAGTGCCATTTCGCTTACGCACTGCTCGAATGTGTTTTCGGCACCGAGATCGGGAAGGTCATCGTTTGTCCAGGCGATAGGAGCTATCGCAAGATTCACCTTGTCTTTGTTAAGCATTTTTGATTCCTCCGTATATTAATAAAGTCTTGCTTTTGCAATGTTTTCCTGCATTTCATCATAAGCCGCCTGAACGGTTTCACTTGTTGAAACCTCGGCAACGCCGACTCTCCACCACGCATCGTAGCCGTCACTCATACTGCCGTGAACAACCTTGATGTCGAAAAGGCAGGGGACAGTCTGATTCTTTGAATCCTTGATTGCATCGCGAAGCTCTGCAACGCTTGTTACGGTATATGCCTTGCATCCGTAACCCTCTGCGATTTTGGCAAAGTCAATGGGAACAATCGGACCGTCGAGCATACCCGTAAGAGGATTTCTTGCAAGGAACTGAGTTCCGAATGTATCCGTGCCCTGATTGTTCTGAAGATTTTCGATGCATCCCCAGCCCGAGTTGTCGAAGAGCATAACGTTAATCTTTGCGCCTTCCATAACTGCCGTGTAAAGCTCGCTGTGAAGCATAAGGAAGCTTCCGTCACCGACCATAGTGTAAACTTCTCTGTCGGGCTCGGCAAGCTTAACACCGAGCGCACCGCAGATTTCGTAACCCATACACGAGAAGCCGTATTCCATATGATATGTCTTGGGCACCGATGAGCGCCAGAGTCTCTGCATACAGCCGGGAAGGCTGCCTGATGAACCTATTGCAATTGCATTTTTATCAATGAGCTTGTTGATTTCACCGAGCGCTCTTGTCTGCGAAAGACCTTCTTTGAGATACATACTGTACATACGGTCAACTTCCGCATTGTGTTCCTCTTTAATCTGTGCAAGCTCTTCGCCCCAGTTTGAGTAATATTCTCTTGCGGAAAGTGCGCCCATAATATCGAGCATTGCGGTTTTTGCGTCTGCGATAACGCTTGTTGCATCCATTTTGAACGCGTCAAATGAGCAGACGTTGATTGAAAGCATCTTTACATCGGGATTTTGGAATCCCCATTTTGATGCGGTAGTGAAGTCTGTAAGACGTGTGCCGACTGCAATGATAAGGTCAGCCTGCTTTGCTATCGCGTTAGCGGCAGGACCGCCCGTTACGCCGACGCCGCCCATATTAAGCGGTAAATCCCAGCGGATGTTGCCTTTACCTGCCTGAGTTTCGCCGATGGGAATGTTGAATTTCTCTGCGAAGAACTGCGCTGTTTCCCAGGCTTCGGAATATGTAACGCCGCCGCCGACAATAAGCATCGGCTTTTCGCTGCGCATAATTGCGCTGACAGCGGCTTCAATTTCACGGTGAGTGGGTGAGCGTCTGTCAAGATACCAAACTCTCTTCTTGAGGAAATAATCGGGATAGTCAAAAGCCTCACCTTCAACATCCTGAGGCATTGCGAGGCATACAGCGCCTGTTTCTGCAGGGTCGGTAAGAACACGCATTGCATTAAGGCAGGCTGTCATAAGCTGCTCGGGTCTTGAAATTCTGTCCCAATATCTGCAAACAGCTTTGAATGCATCGTTTGCGGTAACAGTATAGTCTGTCGGCTGTTCAATCTGTTGAAGAACGGGGTCGGGCTGACGGCAGGCAAAAGTGTCGCCGGGAAGCAGAAGCAGGGGAATGCGGTTAGCGGTTGCAGTGCCTGCAGCAGTTACCATATTAAGTGCGCCGGGGCCGATTGAAGATGTGCACGCAATAATCTGACGGCGGTTTTTCTGCTTTGCGAAAGCCATTGCGGCGTGAGCCATACCCTGCTCGTTGTGTCCCTGATAGAACTTGAGGGAGTGACCGCCCTGCTCAAGAGCCTGACCGATACCCACAACACAGCCGTGACCGAAAATACCGAAAATACCGTCAACAAATTTTGTTTCCACTCCGTCAAAGCTGATATACTGATTATCGAGGAATTTAACGAGAGCCTGTGACATTGTAAGCTTCATAATATATCTCCTTTAGCGATTAATAACATAGAGAACAGGTTAAATCAATAATAAAGGGGAAAGATACCCTTGATAATGATATAATAACCCATATTATTTTTATTATATACCATATATTGTGACATTTCAAGCAGAATTCTCCAAAATAAGCATCAGAAAATGCTAATTTTTTTTCAAAAAGGTATTGACAAGTACGGATAAATAATATATTATATTGGAGCGTCAAAAAACAAATGAATAAATGATCCATTAGCTCAGTCGGTAGAGCACTTGACTTTTAATCAAGGTGTCCGGAGTTCGAATCTCCGATGGATCACCAAAACATCTCTGTAACCTCGGTTGCGGAGATGTTTCCTTTATATAGCGAGACGGTGATAGCTTTTTGGTTATCGCCGTCTTTTTGTATGTACATAACATTATTTGTTTTATTGCCATATTCGATTTCAGGGTTTATAATAAAAATGAAAATATTTTCAAAAATTCCTGTTACATTTTGAAAAATCGTTGACTACATAATGAAGGACAATGAAAGGAGTGAGGATAATGAGCGAAAAGAAGCGTGCAAATACATTACTGCAGGAATGCTACGACCAATACCGCATCAGGCTTTTCAACTATTGTCTTTCACGCCTTGACGGTTCACGGGAGGCTGCAGACGACTGTGTGCAAGAGACCTTCATTGTTTTCTATAACAAACTTCTCGACGGAGAAGAATTTGAAAATCCGAGAGCGTTTCTATATCGTACGGCAGACAACTTCGTCAAACGGCAAAAGCAAAAAGATGCCGTTGAATCAAAGCGAAGTATACCGCTTGAAGATGCGGCTGAAGTCGGAGTCACCGATGAATATTTATCACGGCTTGACCTTATTGACTACGAAGAAATTGCAAAAATTCTTCTGAATCTTCTCACCGATGAAGAAAAACAAATTTATGATTTGCGGTACATACAAAGAATCGGTGTTGAGGAAATTTCAGACAAGCTCGGGATTTCAAGACCTGCCGCATCGATGCGGTTGATGCGATTACGAAATAAGATTAAAGATATGGTTTATTCTTTTGATATTGAAAAGAAAGGAGGCTGACGGAATGATGACAGTAAGCAGAGAAATACTTATGCACCCCGATTTTATAACTAATCTCGCCGACGAACTTTGCGCTATGCTCGAAGCGGTTATCGATGCGGAATTCGATAAAGGCGATGACACAGATTTTGATTTCATTGACGAATGTGCAGATGCGATAAATGCCATCCGCTCGGGTGATGAATCTCAGATTCTTCCCCTTATTTCACGGAAGGATTTCTTGAAGAAAGTCGGCATAAAGACCGAGAGCAAATTCAAAGTTCTCGTTGCGGCTTGTGCGGCGATTGCACTCCTTTTCACCGCAGGCACACAGATTGAAGTTGAAGAAAACGTTTCAATTGTTCAGGCACTTTCGGGCATCGTTTCGGATTTCTTCACAAACGAAAAACAGATTGAAGCAACAACAACTCAGCCTGCAACAACCACCACGGAAAAGGAAGCAAGTTTAATTAATATCAGCGTTGAAACAACACCCGATTTCAAGACGGAATATTATGTTGGCGAAAAGTTCAGCGACGAGGGACTCAAAGTTTTCGGTGAATACGATAACGGCGAAAGACGGCTTGTTCGTATTGA
This sequence comes from Acutalibacteraceae bacterium, assembly GCA_045535475.1. Lineage (GTDB taxonomy): Bacteria > Bacillota > Clostridia > Oscillospirales > Acutalibacteraceae > CAG-177. Next base: position 43,378 of record JAZSLR010000091.1, read on the forward strand.
CGATTACTCCGTTGAGGTTTCCGACAGTTTCGGAGCGGAGCCGAAATATGAAACTGTTAAAATCACAGTTGGTGATTTCACGCAGACACTTGAAGTCAGAGTTATCGAAAGCCTTGAAACGAAAAAACTGACGTCGATTTATGGCATATTCCCCGATGATTTTGATTTCACGGCAAATGATTTGAACACCATCGACCTGTCGCAAATGCAGGTTTATGCGGTTTACAGCAACGGCGACGAAACAGAGCTGACCGCAGACGAATACACGCTCGATATTGAAATTGAAAAGAACTTGTTCAAAGAAGAAGCTTTTGTAACCGTTGCATACAAAGGATGCTCATGCTCGTTTATGGTATTTAAGGAATAGAAGTTTTTTAGGCTTCCTCTGATGAGGAAGCTGTCCGAAGGACTGAAGGAGAGAAAATTTTGCGAAAATATGACTGACGTAAAATGTTTTAATCAGCTCTCTCCCACCGTCTTTTGCTTCGCAAAATCCACCTCCCTCCTCAGAGGGAGGCAACGAGAATCTGCAAACAAATAGCAGAACGCAAAAAACATCAACCCTAAACACTTACAGCCGAAAAGGAGGCTATATTATGAAAAAACTCATAAAAAAAATACTGATATTAACAGTTTGTGCGGCAATGGTTGTTACTGCTATGCCTTTAACAGGAACAATCTTTAAAGATTTGCTTTCACATAAAGCACTCGCTTATGATGATTTTTATGAAGGAGATTATGAAGAAGACGATTACTTTGAATACGGCGAATATGAATGCCGCATTGAAGAAGAAGGCAAAATCAGCATTATGAAATATAAAGGCAGTGCCGCCGAAGTTGTTATACCGAGCGAGATTAACGGCTATACCGTCGCTTATATCGGCGAATATGCATTCAGCCCTATGGCTGAAACAGATAGTGGGGATGATGTAATCGAATATCCCGATTGCAACAATCTTGTTTCCGTTACCGTTCCGTCAACCGTTATTGAGATAGGCTTCTGTGCGTTTTTTTACTGTCAGAATCTTGAAAACGTTAATCTCTCGGAGGGTCTGGAATATATCGGTGGGGTAGCATTTGGTAACTGTATAAAACTCAGTGACATTGATTTGCCGTCAACTCTGGTACAATTTGATACGTCGGCATTTTTTGGGACAGCTATTGAAGAGCTTATAATCAAAGAAAATCCGAACGGTTATTTTATATTGGATGACAGTTGTTTCTACGGTTCATCAATCAAACGGGTTGTTGTAAAGGGTGAAGCATATGTTGCGAGTTACGCTTTTGAAAATTCATCCGTAGAGGAAATAGTCTTTGAAGGAAAAGTCCGAAATTTTAGCAAAAATGCTCTTGATAAGACCGACACCCCCGTAAAAAAGATTGTTTTCAAAGCGGAATTCCCTGCGGAAACCGATGAGATTTTAACAACAACCTTCGGATATTATTATCACAAAAACAGTAAAGACGGAAGTATCAGATTTGATACAACACCTTATAACACCGATTATACCGAAATCCTTACCCTTGAAGGCTTCGGAGAATATGCAATCAATGAAAACTCGGAAGCCGTAATCCTGAAATATACGGGTAAAAGTTCTCAGATTACCGTTCCCGACGAAATTGACGGACATACGGTTGTTGAAATTTCAGACGGTGCATTTTTTAAATACAGTACCGTTGATATAAGAAAGATTGTTATTCCCTCAAGCGTTAAAAAAATCGGTGCATATGCTTTTTACTATAACCGATATCTGGAAGAAGCAGAATTTACCGGTGCTGTGGAATTCGGCTATGCCGCATTCAAAGACTGTTGGCAGCTTGAAACAATCAAAACATCTGATTCAATTAAAATCGTTGAGCCATATGCTTTTTATAACTGCGGATTTAAAGAAATCTCGCTTAAAAATGTTGAAGAAATCAGCAAAAAAGCTTTTATGAAATGTGTTTGGCTCAGAACGGTTACCTTACCTGATTATTTGACCGATATCGGTGAATACGCCTTCAGCGAAACTGATATTGCCACCATAAAAATTCCCGAAGGTATAAAAGTCATCAGAGAAAGAACCTTCAGCGATTGCAGAAGTCTTTACAGCATCGTTTTGCCGACCACTATTGAAGAAATTGAGCCTTATGCTTTTGTGAATTGCAATAACCCGACAATTGAAAACACCAAGTATATAACAAAGCTGAACAGCTATTCGTTTTATGGAAGCAACATATCATCGTTTGATTTTAACCCTGAAATAAAAGCAATTCCTGATTACTGTTTCTACGGTGCAGAGTTCAACGAACTTGTTGTTCCGTCGACGGTTGAAAAAGTTGGCAAATATGCTTACGCCAGTGCTTGCACACCGACCACCAGTGATATCAATCACATTGTTATCAGCGAGGGTGTTAAAAGCATCGGGGAATATTCTTTTGAAGGCAACGGTCAATTTACTCTGACTCTTCCATCAACATTGGAGGAAATTCCGAGCCGTGCCTTTTATGGTGCAACGATAAGCAATCTTGTTATTCCCGAGGGTGTAAAATATATCAGAAAAAGTGCATTCGCTCTTGCAAAAATAGATACCCTGACCATACCCGAGTCATTGGAAATATTTGAACTCTGTTCGTTTTACAACGCCAGTGTTAACACTGTGTATTTCAATGCAATTAATTGCAGTACCTCAGGCTCCGGCTCTTTGTGGCTCGGAATTCCGGATGTAATCCATCTTTTTATAGGCGATAAGGTTGAGCGTATTCCCAGCTGTCTTTTCTCTGAAAGCCTCTTCAAAGAAATTGTAATTCCCGAGGGTGTAAAAGAAATCGGACACTCTGCTTTTGAGGGTAATTATAAATTAACTTCCGTTACTCTTCCCTCAACACTTCAAACTATCGGTTCATATGCTTTCAGGGATTGTACAGGTCTCAAAGAATTTACCATTACCGAAGGCGTAACAAAATTTTACGAAAAAGTATTTTACGGATGCAAGGCACTTGAAACAATAAATCTCAACTCACCAAACTGTGATTTTAAAAACTTGACAAAAGGCACAGACGGAATATACCAATCACCGTTCTACGATAATCGCACCACATTAAAGAAAATAGTTATCGGCGACAATGTGAAAACAGTTCCCGCTTATCTTCTTTCTTATATGCCGAATGAAGTTGAATGTGTAATGCCCGATACTGTTGAAAACATCGGCGATTATGCTTTCTATTCCTGCCCGAAATTAACCGAATTCAATGCCCCTAAAAATCTGAAAAATATCGGCTATTATGCTTTCGCAAAAAGCGGTCTGGTTACTTTCAACGGCAATGAAAACCTTGAAAGCATAGGCAAAGGCTGTTTTGAAGGGTGCAAAAATCTTGTAAACATTAATCTCGGCGGTGAACCGAAAGTGATTGTTGCAAGCGTTTCAGAGGATGAAAATACCGAAGCAGTTAATCCCGTCAGCAATCTGATGCTTATCGGCGCAAATGCTTTTGCAAACTGCACATCGCTTACCGAAATCACGATTCCCGACAGCGTTAAGGATATCGGCGAAAAGGCTTTTTACGGTGATACCGCATTGGTAAGCGTTAAAATGTCCGATAATGTAATCTTTATTCCCGATGAATGCTTCAACGGATGCACCGCACTCGAAACCTTCATATGGAATGCAGAAACCAAGCTCATCGGCAGACTTGCGTTCAGCAACTGCACAAAACTTGCAGACTTTGATTTTGTTAATATTGAAAAGCTCTATGATAACAGCTTCCTTAACAGCGGTGTTGCAGATGTTCAGCTCGGCGAAGCAAGTAACGAAGCCGAATCCGAGCTTAAAGAAATTGAAACACAGAGCTTTATGAACTGTGACAGTCTTACATCCGTCGGTGTAGGCGGTAACGTTAAAGCAATCAAAACTCAGGCATTTGCAGACTGCGAAAACCTTGAAACTGTTTATATTGCCGACAGCGTTACCGAAATTGCCGCCGATGCTTTTGACGGCTGCGAAAATATGATGATTTACTGCTCCGTCGGTTCTTATGCCTATACTTATGCACAGACTCAGGGCATCAGCGTCAGCACTCTTATTATTGATCCCATTCCCAATCAGACCTATACGGGATTTGAAATCAAACCCGCAATCTCTGTTTCCGCATCGGGTGACAAACTCGCTGAAAATGTTGATTTCGGTGTAACCTATGCCAATAACATCAATGTGGGCAATGCTGATGTTAACGTCAAAGGCAAGGGCGATTTCAGAATGTTCGCAAGCAGAGCAAAATTTACAATCGTCACAAAGAATATTTCTGCTGTATCCGTTGCTCCTATAGCCGACCAGCCTTATACAGGTTCAGCTATTACCCCCGAAATCACGGTTACTGACGGAATAAAAATTCTCCGTGAGGGTACCGATTATACCGTAACCTACATAAACAACGTTAACGAAGGTACGGCAACAGCAAAAATCACGGGTATCGGCAACTATTCAGGCACAGCAACCGCCGATTTCCTGATTTCCAAAGAAGCAGAAGAACCGATAGAACCGAGCTTCTTCGAAAAAGTTTTTTCAGCAATAATCTCATTCTTCGCAAGAATAATTGCTTTTTTTGTTTCGATATTTATGTAATCAACCGATTTTGAAGGTCTGATAAGATAATGTTCTTCTTCTTTGAAGTCAAAACTATATAGCTACAAGTCATAACCACCGGCTAAGCCGGTGGCTTGATTAAGCCCTATAAGGGCTTCTTACCGGCAAGCATCTAAAGATGCACTGAATATTCTTTCTTCTGCATCTACTGCTCCACCGCCCGTAAACGGGCACTTATACTTCAACCCAGGTTTGTAATAAACTTTAGTTTTCTTACAAGTGACTCGCTTCGCTCGATACTTGAAGCTGAAGCTTTTTACGGGGGTAACCTCCACCGGCAGAGCCGGTGGTTTCCAAATGCAATGAAAAATCCGAACGCTTCTCCAATCTTAAGGAGAGGGTTCGGATTATCATCTTTTGGTGCGGATGTTCATAAGGGATTTACTAAAAAAATAATAACTTTCGGCAGTAACAAACATATTCTCATCCTCCCGTAATGTTTAAAAGAGTTTTAATATCAATTATTCAAACGGAGGATTATACAATGTCTAATTTTATTGAAGAATTATATTACGGAAACATTGAACCGCAGGAATTGAATTCCGAACAGTCAGGTAAATTAAGCAAGAAATTGAATGCACTTACCGAAAAAGAAGAACAGCTCAAAGTAAAACTAACCGCAGAGGATAAGGAACTGTTTCTTAACTATGCAAATACATACAATGAGTTTTTGAGTTTAAGCAACTCTGACAGTTTTATATCAGGTTTCAGGCTCGGTGCAAAGTTTACATACGACACTTTTGTTGCTAATTGAAAGGAGAATATGGTTATGAATAAATCATCATTTGAACAGAACGGCGGAACATACAGAATGGTTGGTGATTACAGAATACCGAATATTACATTACCAGCCGAGGCAAACAAGCCACTCGGTGCGTGGGGATTGAAACGCAAGGATTTTCTTATGCAACATAAACGAGTGCAGTTTAACATTATGCTTATGAACGGAATATTATGGACTCATCTTGCAGAGGTTGATGAACTAGCATCAGCTATGTTCTCTCGGCTGGTAGAACAGATAAAAGTCAATGAGGGTATTACGGAACAACTCAAAGCAGACAACCAAATGGAGTGGATTGCCCGAATGAATAATATTGAAGCACGGTCAAGAGAAATTGTTGATTACGAGTTGATTTTTACAGTATAGTCATTTCTAAAAAACATAATCAGGTGCAACGGGATTAAACTCTTGCTGCACCTGATTTTATCTTTTTTACTATGT
>JAZSLR010000155.1:0-6076 GCA_045535475.1 Acutalibacteraceae bacterium
AAGTACCTTGCAAGCGTGACCGGTACGGGTGAAGAGAGCATAAATAATCTGGAAATCTATTGTTGCACCCTCGGTAAACATACTTTCCTGCTTTTCACCGTTAGTGTCAATATAATAAAATTCATTTTCGGGAGAGTTGGAAGGAGAAGTGATAAGCTGACCCTTCTCGTTCTCTGTCAAATAATCCTGAACGAATTCGCAGGCTCCTTTTAAAATCGGATAAATCTCTTCGAGATATTCCATACTGTTTGTATATTCATAATGCTCCCAGAGATTGAGGCAAAGCCAGGGGCCTGCCATCGGGAAGAATCCGCAGTCAACGCTGTCGTGAACACCAGTTCTTCCGAATGCATCGGTAGTGTGGTTAATAACCCAACCTCTTGCGCCGAAAAGTTCCTTTGCGGTTTCAGAACCGAAAGAGCTGACCATTTTCATAAAATGAATGAAAGGCGCAGATGTTTCGGAAAGATTTGCACTTTCGCTTGGCCAGTAATTCATCTGAAGATTTATGTTGGTGTGGAAATCGCTTCCCCAGGGGGGATTGAAATCGTGGCACCAGATACCTTGAAGGTTAGCGGGAAGTTTTGCATTTTTGCCCGAGCTTTCAATCAAAAGATATCTGCCGAAATTATAATAAAGAACAAACAAATCGGGATCGTATTCATCCCATCTGAGTTCTTTAAGCCTTTGGTTTGTTGTTAATTTACTGATTTCGGTTTCTTCCAATTCCAGCTGAACATTGCCGAACCATTTTTTATGGGACGAAATGTGTGATTCTTTAATCTTTTCGTAATCTGCATTTATAAGTTTTTCGATTGTTTCATTTAACTTGCTTTTGAAATCAACGGTTTCGTCAATATCGTATTTGTTAACATTGTAATTTGTTTCGAAAGCGGCATAAACAATAATATAGGTCGCATCAATAACTGTTATTGTGCTGTGGTCGGCAGTCAATTCACCGTCGGTTTTTATGCGGAGTTTTGCGCCGAATGACATACCCTCGCCGCCCTCACCATAGTAGTGATGGGTGTTGTATGTAATTCTGCCGTTCATAATAATTGTGTCAGGATTTATGCAGGAGCTGTAGGCATCCTGCTTTCTTTTAATGCTCACATTGCAGGAAAAAGGTTTTCCGTCGGTTTCAACTTTATAAACAAATCCGTCAAAATCCTCGCTGATAAAGCATTCACTTTTAAAGTTTGTTTTGCTTTTTGTCCAGAAAATTCGGGCAACAGCTTCGCTTAATTCCAATTCCTTGCGGTAATTTGTAACAGGGGATTTATCGAAAAAATCAATAAAAATCTCACCGAAACTTTCATAGGAACGGACGACGGGCGGGTCAGATAAAAAAGTTTGGCGAGCAAGCTGAGCAGCTTCATTAAGTTTTTCTTCTCTGACAAGGCGACGGATTTCCTTGAGGGCTTCGGGTGAAGTGTGATACTTCTCCTGAATCTGCCTGCCGCTCCAAAGAGATTCTTCATTTATTTCAATCTGTTCACAGTGGGGGTTACCGTATTGCATAGCACCGATTCTGCCGTTACCCAAAGGCAACGCCCACATCCAATCGTTTACAAATTCATTATACCAAAGTTTTGTTGACATATTTTTCACAACCTATAAAACAGTTTTTATATATTATACCATTGTTTCAATAAAAAACAACTCCCGAAAAAGCTCTGAGAGTTGTTTAAGTGAATTATTGTTTATTGAGAAAATAAGAAATCAGATGTCGTATTTATCTGCATCATATTTTGTGCAGGGATAGTTTGCAACGCCGTTTTCATCGGGGAAGGGAGAAAGATTATCGTTTTCGTAAGCTTTTCTTTCTTCTTCGTTGGAGAAATCGGGAATCTTATATTCAGCGCCATTATGAAGGCTGCTTCTCCAGCCGAGGATAGCTACCGCACTCATAGCTGCTGAACGGTAAGCGTTGAAATAAGGCTGTCTGCCTTCAAGAAACAAGAAAAAAGCCCGAAACCCTTGTATATCAACGGTTTCGGGACTTGAATGGCAGGGGCAGAAGGACTTGACTCGCACGCCTGCGGGCGTTTGGTCGCTCGCGGTCACAACAGTCCACCGGAATGTTGCTCTGTACCGCTCGTCCTTCAAGTCCTTCTCTTGGTTTTCAAAAAAAACGGCTACCTTTCGGTAACCGTTCCTATTGGCAGGGGCAGAAGGACTTGAACCCTCGGCACGCGGTTTTGGAGTTTCTCTAAAAGAATTATAATTAGTGCTATTCGCTGTTATTTAGTGTTATATGGTTTTGTTATTTGTGCATATCGGACAAAAACAGACCGATTTTGATATGTCATCATTTTTCTCGTGCAGAAATTTTGCACAAATGTTAGAAAGATGTTAGAAGCCGTGTCAGAAGAATGACATTTTCTGCCACTTCTCACAATTTGCTAACTACATCATTCTGAAGAAATCAATTTTTCTCCCAGGATTTTTGTTCAAAAATCGCGTGCTTAAAGTTTTTTAAATCAAAAATTTATAATTATTTTCAGTCAATCATTCCGTAAAAAAACAATAATTAAACCTATTTATCTGTTTCTTTAAACATCGAAATCAATATAGAAATAATGTGCCTCTCCGCATTCACATTCCGGCAGAACGCCGAAAATGCGGTGGAAGAAGTTTGCAATTCTCCAGACAATGCTCCAGAACCAATGGTCGCTGTGGCAGATATGCTCACATTCCTCTTCAGCCCATATATTTTCCTTGCCGCAGAGGTCGCAGATATCATCCCAGTTTTCATCGGGGTGATATCCTTCGTCAAGAGGATACTCTTCGTGACCGTATATAAATTCTTCGCATTCGTTGCAGTAAACGCCTTCCGAATAACCGTGCTCGGTGCAGTTTGAATATGTTTCTTCAATCAATATAAAATCATCGTGAATGCTTCCGTCTTCATCAGTATGAGTCATTCTTTCGAGCTTAAAGGCAAATGCAGAGTTTTCATAATAATCGCCGATTTCGAGGTAGTATGTTTTTCCCGACTCAAAAGCACAGACCAGTCTGAAATCAAGAGTACCGTTATAATCGTCACCACTTGCTACATAATCGCCGTCTGCATTAAGAACAAAGCAGTAAGGGTCACTTTCTTCCGTGTTGCTGAAGGATTCAATATAATAAACTCCGCTTTCTTCGGGAACAAACCTGTAGCATTCCCAATTGCCTTCACGCCCTGTCCAATCGTGCTCAACCTCAACACCTGCCGAAATATCCTTGCCTGTGAAATTCTGTCCGCATTCACAGATGTAGGGACGATCTTCGGTCAACTCGTGGTCGCAAGCTTCACCGCATACAGCACAAACTCCGTTTTCATAGGAGTGACCGCATTCAACAACAAGGTCAAAATCTGCTCCGTCTCCGTGATGAACATAAATATTCAAATAATATGCTTTGCCCGCCTCAAGCTTGCATTTCAATATGAAATCATAGCTTTCTTCGGTATCGTCCCAATATTCAGCGAGAACTTCTTCTCCGTTCGAATCGAACATACAAGCACCTGTATCAGCCCAATCTGATTCGGTTCTGAAAATATATTTTGCTGTTTTTTCGGGAACAAACTTAACATAAACACTACTATTGGTCTCAACGGTAACTGCAACAGTATCGCCATAGCCGATTTCATAATCATAATCGGGTACATCGGGAGCTTCATCAATAATCTCGATTCTGCCGTTGCCATCGGGATTACCGTATTTTTCGGCAGTTATTTTTCCGCCGAGGGTTTCCGTGAAATATTTAATTAGCATTTCGGAATCGCAGGGAAGTCCTTCCTGCTGAAGAACTTTTGCACCGTCAAGCATTGTAAGTCCGTCGCCGCCCTTGGTGAGAACATAAGCGCTGCCTGCCAATGTATATGTTTTGTCAAGCTCAATGGGTTCACCGCCAACAAGAACATTCTGAACCCTGCGTTCTTTTGTTTCATCCATTTCAATGAAGTTATCAAGCTGGTCACAGATAACGGGAGTTTCTCTGTAAGTGTGGATTTCAAACTCTACGCCAGAAACCTGGAAGAATCCGCCGATGGGATCGGGACATTCGCGTGCGCCGTGTTCAAGCACATCAATAAGCTGCTGCCCCGTAACCTCAACAACGCACATATCGTTATTGAACGCATTGACATCCATAAGATTCTTTCGTGATATGTCTCCGATTTCAATATCTGCACGGATACCGCCGCCGTTGGCTATTGCAACATCCGCACCTGTTACCGCACGGTAAGCATCGGTAACAAAATCACCCGCATTGGTTTCTCTTTTGCGAACAGCCCAGCTTCCGTCGGAATCATAGGCAACAAGCTTTGCTTCGGATGTGCCGTTTTTTTCATAAAGGTATGCTATTTCTTCCTTGTATCCGTCAACCTTTGCTTTAACGCTGTCATAAGCCGACTGCGCCTGAATTGACATATCTTTAACATTAACTTCATCGGGATTTACAAGCTCAAAGCTTGCAGTATCACCGCTGATTGTGAGTACGCCGAAATTTGCAAACTTTGTGCCGGTTGATGTAAGAATAACATCTTCATTTTCGATATTTTTATATGTTGCACTTTCTATTGTCTCGTGGGAATGAGCGTCAATATAGTAATCAATACCGTTGGTGTTTGCGATAATATCGGTTGATTTCCAACCGTCTGTTGTTTCCAAAACACCCGTATGACCAACGGCAACAACTACATCTGCGCCGTTATTAACAGCTTTGTCAACGCTCTTCTGAATGTTTTCATAAAGAGCTTCATTTGTCATTCCTTCGGGATATGTAGGGAAACCGTAAATAAAATTGCCGTTTTTATCCTTAAAATATTCGGGAGTTGATTTGGTAATCGTTTCGGGAGTTGAAATACCCACAAAGGCAACCTGATAAGCTCCGAAATCTTCAATTGCGTAGGGAGAAATCACAGGCGAATTGGAGCGCAGATCATGGAAATTTGAACTGATATATTCATATTCAGCCTTGTTCTGTGCAAGGTCAAGGAAAGCATCCATTCCGTAATCAAATTCGTGGTTGCCGGGCACTGCATAATCATAGCCGACTGCGTTCATTATATCAACAATCGCTTCGCCCTGCGTCATTGCGCCGATAACCTCGCCCTGAATGGCATCACCGGCATCAACAACTACAACATTCTTGCCCTGTGCGATAAGATCTGCCTTGTAAGCGGCAAGCACAGGATAATCGTCAACTGCACAATGCACATCATTGGTGTAAAGAATAACGGTTTCGGTGTCTGCTGCATATGCAACAGAAGGTGCAAATGCAATAAGCATTATCGCAACAAGAAATAAGCTTATGAGTTTGTTTGTTTTTTTCATAGGTTTTCCTCCTTGGTATAGCTTATATGTATCGGCTTTCGCCGTTTTGTTACTGAATAATAAACTTATTTTCTTGCAAGCAGATTGTGCAGGGCCTGCTCGGTTTCACGGTCAACGTAATCACGGAATTTCTGAAGCACGTTAAGCCCGAGAGATTTATAATCCATTGCGAGAACCTTTTCAATCTTCTGTTTACGCACATCCTCCGGCACGTTGTAGATACCGAGTATAGTATTAAGTGCTCCGCTGATGCGAAGCTCAAGGGATGCCGAGTTGCTTGTTGTCATAAGCGATGCATATTCGATTCCCGAAACAAGCGTTTCCGCTTCTTCAAACCGTTCGTCCGTCCAGTCGGGGCAATAATCCTTGAACACCACTTTTGCCCGTTCCTTATCGTTCTTACGAATCAAATCCATACATATCTGACTGCGGTAGGCAGAAAGAAAGAAGTCCTTTGCAACCTCGTCCTGCTCGCAGGCGGATGCGATAGTAAGAAGCTCCAGACATATCGCCATAACCGAGCTGTAGCCGTCCCTTGCTTCCTCCTCCATCAGTTTGTGCTGATATCTGGCAAGTATATCCACCAGCTCCGCTAACATATGTTCTTTTGTAGGGAAATGAAAGGTCATATTGCCCGTGCTCATATTCAGCGCTTTTGCCATTGAAGCGACCGTTGTCTTTGTGAACCCGTCATTCAGAACGCGGGTTGCCGCAACCCGAATGATCTCATTTTTGGTTAACTGTGCTCTGTC
>JAZSLR010000048.1:0-2276 GCA_045535475.1 Acutalibacteraceae bacterium
TCAAGTGCCTGTTCAAAAGTGATAAGAATCTCGGATGTTTTTTTCTCCCAATCGGGTTTTGCAAGAAACATCTTCATCCACAATGTTTTTGAATAGTCATAGTTGAATTTTTTCTGATTCATTATTTACCCTCCCGTTTGCCATACTTTTATTTTGTATAAATCGCAAATCGAATTAATATCTATATTATAATATAACGAAATATACAAATCAATACCGTAAAGTGTATTATTTTTGTGTTGTTTGATTAATCCAATATAAAAAACTTCTGATTGGTGAAGAACCTGTTGTAATCTGAAATATATTACCGTTTCTTCAGAAATCTCGTAAAAATTACCTTTCAAAAAAGCTGTCTTTGTGATTCAAAGGCAGCTTTCGACACATTATATTGATTATTTTGTCATAGAATGTGTATGTTTTCTTCGAGAGGTGATTGAACGCCAACTTCTCTTGCAGCTTCCATCTTGAACTGATCAAGAGCAGCTCTTGCCTGAGGAACAACTGAATTATTTTTTGACATTTTCATTACACCCCTTTTTCGTCAATTTGCGTTTGCTTTATTATTGTTGCTATCGTTCGGAATTTTATCAATGTCAATTTTTTGATTAATTTGAAAGTTTTGAAATTCAAAAGCCGACGGAGTTTTAATCCGTCGGCTTTGACAGTTGTTTATGCGATTGAAGATATCAGTTCGTCCATGGCTTCAAGAATTGCTCCTGCAGCCTTGGGACCGAGGGAATTGGTTTCCTCATAGTGTTTTCTGCCCGATTCATCAACGGCATTGTTGAAATAAGGCAGCCACTCATGAAGGTAGAAATCGTTTTCGGGAATTATATATCCCAGTTCATCATTGCAAAGACCGATAACAAAATTATGCTCGCAGCGTGCCATATCCGAAAGAGATTTATATTCTGCTTCCGTGCCGTTTGCCGATTCCGCTGCCGACATAAAATTACCGCTTTCAAGCTCGGGTGAAAGCTCGCCCGGAATCATATAGACACCTATCTGCTTATTGCCCAGCTCCATATAGGAAACTTCGGATATGATTGAAATGTTTTTGTCTTTGTCTTTAGCGATATCGTTGTTGAGCACCCCAAGGAAGCGGACAAGCACCAGTGCTATGTTATCGCACTTGACTTCAGTTGCTTCGGTTTTAATGTTGATAGCGGGAGAGAGAACAACTTCGTTGTTTATGCTCATAACAACTTTGCCCACATCCTTGCCGAATTCCTTGACATATTCAAGACCAAGCTCAAAGTTACGCAAAACATCATCAAGCTTTTCACAGGTGATAAGTCCTCCGATAGCTCCGTTTATGAAAACGACGTTTGCGCCGCCCGTCTGCTCAACGATTTCTTTTTCCATATATGCAGGAAAATCTGCACTGACAACGGTTGTTCTTGCACCGAGGCATTCGGCGTGGCATGCAAAATTCACTATATAAGTATCGTTGCTGCCGTCTGCAGGGTTGAAGCGGATTCTTGTTATTGTTGCATCGTAGTCAATGGGCTCTCTGGTATCTGTCAGAAGGTTTTCGGATTCTGCGGTGCCGAAGTAGAGAACACCGTCTTTTCTCGCATCATATGCATCAACAATCGCTTTGGCGGTTAATTCTTTGAGACGGTTCATAAACTCCTCGTTTTTGCCGTCGGAAAGGAAATTCTTCCCCCAAAGACCCTGTGTATCAATAGCGGAGTGGGTATGGGTTGCGCAGATGTTAATTGATTTGAGACCCGGAATTTTACCGCTTTCAATAACAAGTTTTCTGATGTCATTGATATCCTTACGGCTTATACCAACGCAATCAATCGCACAGATAACAACTCCGCCTCTGCCGCTGTTATCGTCAAGATAAACCGCCTTGGCATACATATCGTCAAGCACGGATTTTGCGGGATTGTTTGTATTATAGCCTGCAATATAGTATGTTTCTTCAGTTATATCGTCGGGTGTAAGAACTTCTTTTGCGAAGCCCACAGTCCATTTTTCACCGCTGTAAGAAAAAACTTCATCGCCTGCAAGCATATATTTTGTTGTTTCATCAACGGTTGTGTATGTTGAATTGGGGACAAAAAGAATTATCAGAGAAAGCAGGCCCGAAATAATTCCTCTGACCAATTCGGGAAGTTTCAGAAAGCGCAGTATTTCCATTATAAATTACCCCCATACCTTAAGCAGTACATATAACGCTTCTGAGAAAGACGTTCCGCTTTTTGAACCTTCTGAAACCGTTTCTTCATAGTAACCTTCACTGACCGATGAGCTGTAATCGTTAT
>JAZSLR010000018.1:0-5007 GCA_045535475.1 Acutalibacteraceae bacterium
TGGTCAAGATTCTGATGTGCGGAAAGATATTCGTCAAGTATCTCTCTGCAGGAGGTTGAAAGAATTCTCGGTCTGCCGTTTTTGCATATTTCATCATATGAAACCGAGAAAAAGCTTTCAAAGTTTATAAAATGATAATGCTGAAGCCCGATTTTATAGATTTTGTTGTCATCAATCGGTTCCCCGTTAAGAGAAAAATCCTTGAATTCATGAGTGCTGCGGTTATAAACAACCCTCATTCCCCTTGAAAGCTGATAAAATTCGCAATGCGAGCCTGTCCAGACCTCATCACGGAGCATAAATTCAATCATCCGCCTGAACTGTTTACCCGTTACCGACAGCATATGGGCTGCATCGTCATACGCAAAGCACTCGACAAAATCGGAGAAGAGAACAATCGGACCGAGTTCTGTGCTTCGCAGGCTTCCCGAACCGAGAAGCATAACATCAAGTCCGAGGCTTTCGCACAGTATGTCGGCAAAAAGTCCGCCGATTTCTGTTTCACGGTAGCGTGACGGATGGGTAAGCCGGCGTTTGAATTTCGTAACAAGGCGGCTGTATTTTTTGTCAGTCTGACCTTTGTAGAATTCAATTATCTTTTCAAGTGCTTCATCTCTCGGGCAGGTTTCTTTGCATATGGGAATGCTCTGCCAGTTATAGCTGTCAACACGGTTTTCGTCGGTGTTGACGGTTATGTCAAATCTTCCGATTTGATCGGTGCCCGTTCCCGCCTGCACGATAATAATATCGTTTACAACCTCGGGCTCGGTGATGAAAGTATGCGAATGACCTCCGATGATAATATCCACACCCCACGCAGGGTCAAGCCTTGCGGCAAGCTCTTTGTCTTCCTCAAAGCCGATGTGTGTAAGAAGAACGGTCAGGTCAACATCAACGGCATTATAGGTGTTACATATTCTTCCGACCTCGCAGGCAGCTTCGTTGATGTCAACAAATGTGCCGATAAGTCCGTCTTTTTTTGTAAGTGCAAGCACCTCTTCGGTCAGAATGCCGATAAACAGAATTTTCATTCCGTCAATTTCAGCTATATGGTGAGGCTTGAAAAGCCTTGCACCGTTTGTTTTTATATAAAGGTTTGCGTTGATAATCGGAAATTTGGCACATTTCTCAATGAACAGGAGGTGTGCAATTCCGTAATCCGCCTCGTGGTTGCCGACGGTCACAACATCCGGGGCAAGCATATTCATAATTTCGATTGTCGATACTCCCTGAAATTCCGAGTCAATAACAGAGCCTCTGAACATATCGCCCGCAATGCAGTAAATGCAGTTTTCAGCTTCCGCTCTGACCTTGTTGACATACCCCGAAAGCATTGAAACTCCGCCCACAAGGCTGCTGTCAATTTCCTCGGCAAGAAAATCTCCGTGCATATCGTTTGAATGAAGAATTGTCAGTTTTTTAAAATTTTCCATTTCATCCTCTTTTCCCTGTTAATCAGACATTATCAGCATTTTTGAATTTGTAATATTCATTCACAAGGTTTCTGTAGCCGAGATTTTTTATGTCCTCGTATCTGAAATTATAGCGTGATTTTGATCTTTTTCCCGTTGCGAGATAACGGATGCACTCCTGCATATATTCATCAATCTTTTTCAGAGTTTCATCGGTGTTTATAACAGGGAAAAACCACCGTGTCCACGTCAGCTCGCTGTAAACGGGATTATCATAAAGCTTTGTGTTGAACCGTTTTACAAAAGCTCTTGCCGCATATTCTCCGGGTAAATTTTTCTTGCCCGCCCAGCGAGAAAGTGACCTTGCTTTTCTTCGCATTTTTGCTTTGAGCTTTTCAAAAGAAACATCATTGATGTCAATTATTCCGTTGTGATAAGAAAAGCCGAGGAAAGTCCATTTTTCACCCGGATTTGTTATTGTTTCCTTATCGGGATTGATGGTGAGTTTTTTTGAAAAAAGGCAGTTTTTTATAGCCTTGATGCTTTCGTCAAGCTCGGATTCATCCTTTGCAAAAACAAGAATGTCATCCGAATATCGGATATAGGGAATATTTCGACTGAAGAAATATTCATCAAGCTCACGCAGATAAAAATTTGCAAGAAATGCAGATACGGGAACACCTGCCATAATTCCTTTTCGTTCTTCAAGCAATTCACCGTTATACTGCACATACGGATTTCGGAGAAGTGTTTCAAAAAACAAATATAATTCGGAATCGTCACTTAAAGCTTTTTTTAAATTCGGAAGAAGAATATCAACATCAACCGAGTTGAAATAGTCACTTATATCGGCTTTGTAGACATATCTGTCATCCAAATCCTTGATTTTCATAACATCCTCTGCGGCTTTTTTAACTCCCGATTCTTTTCGGAAGGAATAAAGATTCGGTGAAAAAAGATAATCATAATCACGAAGAAGAAAGGAAATCAGCTTTAAAACATAGTTTTCTTCTCTGCCAAAAGTATATACAGTTCTTTTTCTGCCTGCTTTTGATTTGCTGATAAGCGTTTTTTGCGGAGCTGAAAAGCTTTGATTGATTCTGATTCTGCCTGCAACGGGAAGATATTCCTTGCCGTCAATAAACCTCCGAAGGTCTGCAGTATCCTTTTCGCTTATGTTTCCCTGCTCAATTTTGTGAATAAAAAAGGCTTCCCATATTTCCTTTTCAAACAGTTTATCAATTACGCACATAAATCATTAAATAAAAAAACAGAGAGAAAATGATTTAACATCGCAATTTTGCGATACGAAACCGTACACGAAACGGCTGCCTGCAAAACTCATAAAGTTCCGTGCTGGGTTCTTCACAGGCGCATAAAGCTTTTCTCTCTGTTTTAAGCAAAAATTATCTGAGGTTTTCTCTTATTCGGTTAATGACATATCCGCTTTCGTTTTCCATTCCCTTGAAGAAACGGATGTAAGGAATGCCGTTATCGTCAAGAACCTTGTAAGTTCCTTTTGCAATCATAGAACGGTACTGATTCTTGTTCATAACAAGAACTGCAAGTTTAGGCTGAGAACCGTTTGAGAAAAGGTATGAAATCGGGTAGCAGCTCGGATGCGCACTTGCATCAAAGTTTTTGGCGTGAACATTTGTTGAGATTGAATAACCGGGGAAGCTTGCTTCGGTGATAACAGACGCAAAATAATTGTCATCGGTGTTGTATGTTTTCTGAACAAAAGGAGCAGAGGCGTATGTCTGCGATGACTGTGCATTACGGGCTGCATCGTCAAACTGCTGTGCGGTTTTATTGGCAAATTCCGTTACAGAAGGTTTAATAGCTTTGCTGATTGCATCACCTACTGCCTTGCTTACGCCATCGCTTATTCCTTTTCTCAAAATTCTTTCCAGAAATCCCATAAAGGTTCCTCCTTATAAATCTTTATATCTTATCAATATTTGTTTACGGCTTTTTATACCGAGTTTACGGTATATGTTTTTGCAATGGAAATGCACGGAAGAATGTGTAATAAACAATTCCTCCGCTATCTGTGCCTGCGTTTTGTCGGTAAGAAGATGAGCGAAAACCTCAAGTTCACGCCTCGATAGTTTTTCCAGCTCGGGATAAATTTCAAGCAGCCTCTTATGTTCGTTTTCTGCCAATGCAATATAATCGAAATAATTCAGTATTCCCATACGCCACCTCTTCAAGGATAATTATACTTTGTCAAGCTGAAGATGTAACCTGCCCAATACAGGGGGATTTGACACACATACTACCTTTTTGGGTAGTATTTCTCGTATATTCTTGAAAAAAAGAAAAATGTAATTTATAATTCTGCTTAGAAAAGATACTGTTATGATTTGATTATATTGATTTTTTTGTCCGTTTTGCACCCCCCGTTTGGGGGGTTTTTAGGAAAAAACCACCTGTTCGGGTGAGTTTTTTAAAGAATTCAATGATTTTTACGATTTTGCGATGATTTTTCGCAGCAAAGGAAGGTGCGGTTTATGAATCACCCTATTCTCATAGAAAACCAGAAAAAGAGGAGAGATATTCCGCTTTGGATGCTCGTCTGCTTCTCTATGTTCAGCTTTTGGCAGATGGGGTTTATCTATTATTTCCTTGAACCGTCCTCGGCATTGGACGGAAAAATTCCTCTGCCCATTAACATAGATTACGGTACCGCACTTACGGTGGTTTGCTACCTGCTTGGTATCCTCACAATGATATTCTTGCCGAAGAAAATCGTGTGGGTACAAAGGATTGACACGGTTATTGCACTCGTTTCAGCTGTCGGATTCTTTCTCCCTCTGACGGAGGATGCTCTGCGCTTAAACATTTACTTGCAGATATTCTGGTGCTCTTTGCTTATCGGTTTTGAAACCTTCCTTGTGGTCAACTACTTCTCCGAAAAAAGCGGTATTAAGTATCTGACTTTTGCCTACGGTGTACCGTGTTTTCTGATCGCCTTGGTTCAAAACGAGCTGATACCGGTCAATTTCTCCATCTTCCGTTTCGGAATAATAGCAACATTGGTGCTTATGTTTATCTTCTTCCTCAGTATGCCCACGGATAATGAGCATCTGCCCCGTTTCGTGAAAAAGAGCGACGGCATCAAAGCCCCGAAAAAGCTGATTCTCGGTACTTATCTTCTTGTTTTCATTATCGGACTGATGGGAACAGCCGGACCAGCAATTGCCGGTAAGGTAAAACACGGTGTGACGATTATGTATCTTGTGGTTGCGGTTACCTGCTTTGTCTTTTATCTTCTTTACAAAAAATCCAATATTCATCCTTTCCGCATGATCCCCCTGTCGGTGGGTTTGGGCGGTCTCGGTTTCCTTTTGATGATCGCAACTTCCTACGTGCCTGCACTTTCCTACGTTGCCTGCGTCCTCATAGGCTTTGGCATGGCTTCTTGTATGATGGGTCCCCTTTACGGTGTGCCGATTATGAAGTCCTATCCGTCGAAGTACGTAGCTCCCGCTATCATCGGAGTTGTCATCTTTGCAGTTCTTACTCACGCCGTTATCGGAGAGATATTCCTCGGCACACCTACCGTAATGTACATCGTTTACGCAGTGATTAT
>JAZSLR010000006.1:0-13160 GCA_045535475.1 Acutalibacteraceae bacterium
CCCTCGCGGATTTTCGCATCCGTTGCGGTATCAACAGCGCTTGTGCTGTCGTCAAGAATAAGAACCTTCGGGGATTTGAGAAGTGCTCTTGCGATGCAGAGTCTTTGCTTCTGACCGCCCGAAAGGTTAACGCCGCCCTGACCGAGATTTGTCTGATAGCCGTCGGGGAAGGAGGTGATGAAATCGTGTGCCTGAGCAATTTTGCAGGCGTTTTCGATTTCTTCCGTGGTTGCATCGGCGTTGCCCCAGCGGAGGTTATCCTCAATCGTGCCCGAGAAAAGGAGGTTTACCTGAAGCACCATCGCAACCGAATCACGCAGATTCTTGAGCGTGTAATCCGCAACGGGTCTGCCGCCGACCTTGACAACGCCTTCCGTGACGTCGTAAAGCCTGGGAATCATCTGAACAAGTGTTGTTTTTGCCGAGCCCGTACCGCCGATGATGCCGACGATTTCACCCGAATCGATGTGAAGATTGATGTTGTCAATAACATTCTTTTTGCCCGTTTTCTTGTATTTGAAGCAAACATTTTCCATATCAATGCTGCCGTTGTCAACGGTGAGTGAGGGGTCTGCATTATTATCGTTGATATCGGGAACTTCGTTTATAACCTCGGCAACACGGGTGAGCGATGCCCTTGACATTATTACCATAACAAAAATCATCGAAATCATCATCAGCGACATAAGAATGTTGTTGACATAGGTGATGAACGCTGTGAGATCCGCAACCTGCATCGTGCCGCCGATAACAAGGTTGCTTCCGAACCAGAGGATTGAAATAATGCAGCCGTAAACCGTCATCTGCATAAACGGACCTGCAAGAATGAGCAGCTTTTCGGCTGCGATTGATGCATCCTTGAGTTCGTCGTTGGAAAGCCTGAATTTATCCTTTTCGTGCATTGCTCTTACAAACGCCTTGACGACTCTTGCACCGATAAGAGTTTCCTGAATGGATGCATTGAGTCGGTCATATTTCTTCATCAGCTTTTTGAATCTCGGAAGAGCAAGACTGCCCATAAATCCGAGAAGAATGAGAAGAAGGGGTGCCGCAGTTGCAAAGACCCTCGAAAGCTCCGCATTGATTCTGTAGGCATATGTGAATGCCATAACAAGCATTATCGGCGAACGGATAAACATTCTTATTATCATGGTGTAACCCATCTGAACGGTATTGATGTCCGTTGTCATTCTTGTGATGAGTGACGGGGTGCTGAAACGGTCGATATTCGCAAAGGAGAAATTCTGAATCTTCGCAAAAATAGCTGCTCTCACATTTGCACCGAAGCCCATACCCGCCTGAGCCGCGAATCTTGCCGCACCTGCACCTGCGAGCAAGGAAACGAGCGCCATTATAACCATTTTGCCGCCCTCTTTGAGGATATACTCAATTCCGGCACCGCCGAGGATGCCGTTGTTGACCATATCCGCCATAACAAAGGGAATCTGAACCTCCATATAAACCTCAACAACTATGAGCAGAGGCGAGAGCAGGGAAATGAAGCGGTATCCCTTCGTCTGCTTAAGCAGGGTTTTAATCATTTTTATCATCTCCGTTTCTTTTATTGTCTGCATTTTTTATGAAATCCATCGCTTCTTTATCGCTTATGCCGTCGCCCGAAAGATTATCTGCGATTCTTGACAGCATATCCGAAAGCTGAGCGATTTCGCTTTCTTCGAATCCCGTAAACATAATTTTATCAATCTTATCGCATTCCGCCTTGCCCGCAAAGAAAACATCTCTGCCGGCATCCGTGATTCTGAGACGATTGATTCGGCGGTCGGTTTCGTCGGGAGTTCTCTCGATAAATCCTGCCCTGCTCATACGCTTGAGGCTTGTTGCGATTGATGCGGGTGAAACGCCGAGCGAATCCGCAAGCTCCTTCTGAGAGCAGTCGCCGTTGCTGAGAAGATAGGCAAGGATATCGGGCTGACCGCGGTAAATCTTAAGTCCCGAAAGAGCAACCGTCACCCGATAACGGCTCAGAAGCGAAACACGGTGAAGATTTTTCGCCGCCTTATGGTATATTTTATCCATAAATATCTCCTTTTTGCAGATTGTTAACCGTTTAATAATTAATCGGTTAACTGTTCTATATTTTAAATCCCCTCGGCAGCTGTGTCAAGGGGAATTTTGTAAATAATTTTTATCTCTGAACTTCGCCCGTGATTGCGTTGATAACGTTCTGGAACACCGCAACGTGGGAATTTGAGATGTATTTATCAAGATGCATCGAGCCGAAGAACCAGCGTCTGAACCGGCAAGCCTCCGAAAGCTCTTCGAGATAGGTGTTAAGACCCGTCACGCTTGCGGTTTCACTGTCCTTGAGTTTTAAGAAGCTCTTGATTTTGACGGGAGGCTCGTGAGTGATGACGTAGTCGATTTTGCAGTTAAGCTTTTCAAGGTTTGCTGCGCCTTCAAGAAGCTCTTCACGGCTCGGGAATTCAAACTTCGACCACGCATTTTCCTCAAAGCGGATGTCGATATCGGGGCTTTCGCCGCCGCCCATAGTAAAGAAGGTCATATTGTCGATTTTAAAAATCTGACCTCTCATCAGGTGATAAACGTTGCCGCAGATATGGTGAACCTTGCCGCCGTTCCAGAGGGAAACGGGGTATGCATTGAGCAGCTCGAAATTTTCGTGAGTGCCGTCGATGAAGCAGATATTAAATTTTTTGTTGCCGAGCTTTTTGAGAATTTTCTGCTCTGCCTTGCTGTTATCCCAGACGAAACCGAAATCACCGCAGATAATAAGAGTATCGTCCTTTTTCAGCTGTTTAATCGCGGGAGAATCAAATCTCGAAAAATCTCCGTGCATATCGCCGGTTATGTAGACCATTCAAACGGCTCCTTTGTTTCATAATCTAATCTAATATACTTTATTTTTAAAAAAAAATCAAGGTGTGTGCGTTAATTTCAATATTTCCCTGATGATATGTTCAATATTTTTACATTTACAAATGATTGATTTTGTGATATACTGTCCTTTATTACAGAATTTTTTATTTTGATGGTGTGAAAATATGAAGAAACTACTCAGTATACTTTTTATAATATCAATTCTTATCGGTGCGGTTTTCTGCGTGCCTGCAGGTGCATCGTATGACGAGGTTATGGAATCAATGACTCTCTATTCGGACTGCCTTTTGCTTGTAAGTTCGGATAATAACGAAGTCATTTTTGCCAAAAATGAAGGCAAGCAGACCTCGCCTGCAAGCCTTACAAAGGTCATAACAGCGATTGTTGTTATCGAAAACTGCGATAATCTAAATCAGCTTGTCACGGTTACTGAATCCGCAATCAGAGAGCTTGACGGCACGGGCAGCTCGCTCGGCGGGCTTCAGGTCGGTGAGCAGGTCAGCGTTTACGACCTTCTGTGCAACCTTCTTTTGCAGAGTGCAAACGAAGCGGCGACCGTTCTTGCGGATTTCATTTCGGGCGGCGACAGAGCGAAGTTCGTTGGTATGATGAACGAGGTTGCCGAAAGACTTGAGTGCAAAAACAGCCATTTTATGAATCCTCACGGTCTTGATGACGACAACCAGTATGTAACGGCGGAGGATATGGCGAAGTTTGTCAAGCACGCAATGACACTTCCTGATTTCAAAGAGATTTTCGGCAAGGTGACACATACTCTCAAGGCGACCAATCTTCAGGAAGAGCGCAACATCCGCAACACCAACGGTCTGATGAACAGCGCCGTCAAGGATTATTACTGCAAATATGTCAAGGGCGGCAAGACGGGCTCAACCTCGGTTGCGGGCAGATGCGTTGTTGCCGTTGCATCAAACGACGGTTATAATTACATAGGTGTTGCTCTCAATGCTCCGATGAGCGACGTTGACGGCGACGGTGTTAACGAAAACGGTTCGTTCCTTGATTGCAAAACAATGTTTGAATGGGCATTCAAGAACATTGAGCTTGTTGCGATTTCGGACACAACCAGGATAGTAGGTCAGGTTCCCGTGAAATACGCAAAAACAACCGATTTTCTCACTCTTTCACCCGCCGAAACGGTTTACAGCCTTGTTCCCTCGGGCACGGATTCGGGAAGCCTGCTTGTTGAACCCGTTGAAGGCACTATGCCCGAATTTGTGAAAGCGCCCGTAAAGAAGGGTGAAAAAATCTGCCGTGCGAAGGTGCTTTATGCAGGCAAGGTCATAAAAGAAATCGACCTCGTTGCAAGTATGGATGTTGATATGGGTGTTTTCTCGTTCCTCGGCACGCTTGCCAAGAATCTTGTTTCATCGTGGATATTCCGTGTTGCGGCAATTCTTATCGTTCTTGCGCTGATTATCATTATTTTCAGAAGACGCAAAAAGAACAAAGAAAAATCAGCAGAAAGAAGCAATTACAGAATTCTCAATTACAACGACTTTATGAAGCTGAAATAAGGAGAAGCAAAATGGAAATTTACAAAGGCAGAGGTACTAAAGAGGACGAAAAAGAGCTTCTCGAAGTGCTTGATGACGTTTTCTTTTCGGAGGATGAGGAAGAAACAAAAAGATGCTTCGTTGAGCTTCTTCCCAAGCTTTACAAAGACCAATATAACCCCGGATATAATAATGTAATAATAAAAGAGGACGGCGCAATCAAAGCTGCCATCGGCTGCTATCCCCTTGACGTTACCGCCGCAGGCAGAAAGCTCCGTTGTATGGGTATCGGCAACGTTGCGGTTGCAAAGGATTCGCGCCGCAAGGGTTATATGGTTGAGCTTATGAATCTCGCCCTCGACATAATGAAGGATGAGGATTTTGACTATTCTCTTCTCGGCGGTCAGAGGCAGAGATACGGCTATTTCGGCTATGAACCCACAGGCTCGGTTCAGCGCTTCACAATCAATAAGGGAAACATTGCCCATATTGTCGGCAAGGATTTCAAAACCACCTTTACCGCAAAGGAAGTTACCGAAAGCGATGTTGAAACGGTTGATAAAATTATTGAACTCTATAAATCGCTTCCTTATTATATGGATAGAAACAGAGAAAATTGCCTTGATGTGCTCGGAAGCTGGAGAAGTGTTCCCTATGCGGCATTTGAAAACGGCGAATTCAAGGGATATTTCTCGGTTGAAAAATTCGGCGGACTTCAGGAAATCAAGGCGGTAAACGTTGAGGATACAATCAATCTTATCCTCTGCGCGATGGATGTTATCGGCACTGAAAGCGTCAGCTTCAGCGTTCCTGTTTTTGATACGGATTTCTGCGACTATATGATAAAATACTGCTGCGATGCGTCAATCAGCCCCGCGGATATGATTAATGTTTTCAACTACGGAAAATACATTGAGGCATTTCTCGCCATCAAAGCAGAGCGAATGAATCTCTGCTCGGGTACGCTCAATATTCTTATTCACGGCTTCAAGTGTGACGAAAATCTTGCCGTTACCGTTGACGGAAAGAACGTTACCGTTACCGAAACCGATGCGAAGCCCGACATTGAGCTTGACCATCACAGAGCAATCGACTTCCTCAGCGGCATTTATTCAAAGGACAGAAATTCCGTTCCCGCTTTTGCGCAGGGATGGTTCCCCATTGATTTCTTTGCTTACGGCGCAGATAATGTTTAAGTTGTAAAACAGCAAAGGAGCATCCGAAAAGGATGCTCCTCTTTTTTATCAGAATTTATATACACCTGCACCGATTTCGGTTGATTTGCCGTCAAGGATAACGGTTGCGGTTGCGCCTTCGGGCACGGTGAATTCATAGGTGGTTTTGCCGTCTTCTGTTTTCCATTCGGATTTGACAGGACCTCTGCGTGTTTCAATTGAAGCCTTTACATAGGTCAGTCTGCTATCGGTAACGGGAGCAAGGATGATATGCTCGAAGCCGGGCTTGCTCTCGTCAACCTTGATGCCTGCGGCATCGCCGTAAAGCCAGTCGGCAACCGCACCGTAAGCATAATGGTTGAATGAATTCATCGATGTGCTCCACATCGTGCCGTCCTCACGCACGCTGTCCCAATGCTCCCAGATTGTTGTTGCACCCATTTTCACCGAGAAGAGCCACGACGGATATTCTTCGCGGAGAAGAAGGCTGTATGCTGTTTCGGCATAGCCGTTGTCGCTGAGTGCGTGGAGAAGATACGGAGTGCCGACGAAGCCCGTCTTAAGGTGTCCGCATTCGGTGACAAGCTCGTTGAGCTGTTTTGCTGTTTCGGCGGCGTTATCGGTGATTCCGAAATGAAGGGGAAGCACGCAGGCGGTCTGGGTTGCGTATTCGGGCAGGATTCTGCCGTCCTTCATATATTCACGTCTGAATGCATTGATTGAGTTTTCCCTTTTTGCCCAAATTTCGGAGGCATCCTTGCCGCAAAGCTCAAGCGACTTTGCGTAAATTGCGCTTGAATAGATATAGAATGCGGTTGCGATAAGACTCTTTTCAGTGCCCTTTGAGCAGTCCTCGGCGCTGCTGCCGTCAAGGTTGAGCCAATCGCCGAAATGCCAGCTTCTGCTCCACAAGCCGTTGTCTGCACGAGTTTCAATAAATTCAATGTAGTCCTTCATTGAATCGAGCGAATCCTCAATAATTTGCTTGTTGGCATAGGTCTGATAAATCTGCCACGGACAGATTGTTGCGGCATCCGCCCAGGCTGCGGAGCAATCCTCATCGGGGCCGAAAACGCCCGGGATAACGTGAGGAATTGTTCCCCATCCTGTCTGGTCTGCGCGAAGGTCGGCAAGCCACTTTGTAAAGAAGCGCTCAACGTCATAGTTATAAGATGCGGTTTTGATGAAAACCTGGGCATCGCCCGTCCAGCCCAGACGCTCGTCACGCTGCGGGCAGTCTGTCGGCACGTCGAGGAAGTTGCTCTTCTGACCCCAGATGATGTTGGAGAAAAGCTTGTTGACCCTTTCGTCCGAGCATTCAAAATAACCCGTTCTCTTTATGTCGGAATAAACGACGATTGCGGTGAAATTCTCCGCCTTGACCTCATCGCTCCAATTTTCCAGTCTGATGTATCGGAAGCCGTAGAAGTTGTAATCGGGCTTGTGAATATGCTCCTTGCCGTCGCAGATGAAAACTGCCTGCGCTTTTGCGCTTCTGAGGTTATCGGTGTAGAAATTGCCATCTGCGTCAAGCACTTCGGCGTGGCTGATAACAGCTCTTTCACCCTTTTCGCCCTTGATTCTGAATTCAACATAACCCGTCATATTCTGACCGAAGTCGATAACAGTTTCGCCCTTGGGAGTTGTGAAAATCTCAACGGGTGAGAGTCTTTCGTGCTCAACAACCTTTTCACCTTGGCGGTCAAGCAGAATCTTTCTGTCCTTTGTGAAAACCTGAGCCTTTGCGGGGCTTATGTCCTTATATAAGGGGTCATAGATATAGCCGTTGTAGAGATGAGAATAAATATATTTTCCGTTTTCACAGTTCCAGTCGCCGCCGCTGGTGATGATTTCGGTTTCGCCGTCGGCATATTCAATTGTGAGGGCGCAGATTGCGGCAACCTCATTGAATCCGAGGCAGGAATCGCCTGAATGCATTCCGAAGTAATTAAATGCCTTCCAACCCGGGCCGACTCCGAGAGTGATGGTGTTTTTTTCTTTAATCAATGATTTTACGTCGTATGTATCAACCTGCAGGCGATGTTTATAGGAAGTCCAGCCGGGCGCAAGAATAAAATCGCCGACTCTTTCGCCGTTGATTTTTGCAACGTAAACGCCGAGTGCGGACACTTCAAGAGTTGCCGAAACAATCTCTTTTTCCGTTCTGAATTCTCTTGAAAAAACAAACTCTCTGTCGAGAGAGATTTTCGGACTTTTTATCCACTGTGCGTTAAGAATATTTTTCATAGCAACCTCCGATTGTGTGATAATTTTATTTTATATCACCGCCACTCAAAATGCAACATAAAAAAATTTATAAATTTCCCTTGATTGAAAATCATTTAGCTGATAAAATACAATTATTATAATAAAAGGATGGTTATATGAAGCGTTACATAAGCATATTTTTGATTATATCCCTCTGCTTCTCATTTGCGGCTTGCTCGGCAAAAGAGAAGAATCCCGATGTGACTTCAACTTCCGCAGCCGAAGCAACAACAAAGGCGGTTCCCGCTTTTCAGACGGAAACCGAGGAATATTCAAAGGATTTTACCGATGAAAACGGAAGAGTTGTTTACACCGTCAAGGCGCAGCTTCCGAAGATAACGGAAAATGTGCCCGAGGACATCGCAGAGGATATCAACCGCTCTGTTTACGGCATTTTTGAGGATGCGTGCGAAGATGCGGAAAGCAACGTTGAAAATGCGGCAAGATTTATGGATTCACAGAATCACAAAATCCCGTGGGCAAGGTCGTTTGATTATGAAATCAACCTTTGCAGCGACAAATATTTCAGCATCACCGTCAAGGATTATTTCACGATGTTCGGCAGTGAAGAGCTTGAACCGACCAAGAGGGGTTATACCTACGACGTTGTCAGAGGAAGGCTCTGCACCCTTTCCGATTTCTTCTATGAGGATTATTCTTACGATAATGTAAGGCAGATTATAATTGATGAATTCATCTGCAAGGATATTTCAAAGGTTTACTTTGACGGCGCAGAGCTGACAGATGAGCAGCGCAGTGTTATTCACGATGCTTTTGATACCGAAAAATTTTATCTGACAGACAGCGGAATAGGTTTCTATTTCAGTGAGAATGCGGTAGATCCCCTTCGTTACGGCACATTCGTTGCCCATTATACGTGGCAGGAAATTGCCGTGGTTCTCAAAAGACCTTGATTATCACGGGGATATGTGATAATATAATTTTATCAACGAAAGGAGAATATAATTATGATAGGTTTAGGCAAATGGGCTTGCAGCGTTAACACAATGTTTTTCTCGGGCGAAGTAAAAATCAATATTTTTGATAATAACGGCACTTACGGCTTTGAGCTTGATATCCCCGGAATTCAGGTTCCCGATATCACCGTAAAGAGCGTTGAAGAGGATGACGATACGGTCAATGCCGTTGTTCAGACATCTCTTCTCCCCGGCAAGGATATCGAAATGACCGTTACCTTTGACGAAGATGAATTTGACGGATTCCTTAAAATCCCCTTCATCGGTAAGGTCAAGTTCAAGGACGGCCACAGAGTAGAAGAATAAAAAGAGAAAACCTCCCTTGTTTAAAGGGAGGCTTTTTTATTCCACAAACGTAACATCTTCAAATTTTGCACCGACAAATTCCGCAAGTGCGTTCGGTTCGATGCCGAGCATTATGCCTCTGACACCTGCGCTGACGTAGATTTTGTCAAAGAGGGTTGCGGTTTCGTCGATGACGGTTGCAAACTGTTTTTTCATCCCGACGGGCGAGCATCCGCCGCGGATATAGCCCGTCGTTTTGAGCAAATCCTTGACGTGGAGCATTTCAACCTTCTTTTCGCCGAAGGCTTTTGCCGTCTTTTTCAGGTCAAGCTCCTCGCACGCGGGAATGCAGCATACTCCGAAACCGTTCTTCTCGCCGCAGAAAACAAGGGTTTTGAATATCTGCGACGGGTCTTTGCCGGTTTTTCTTGCGGTGCCGATGCCTGAAAGGTCGTTCTCGTCAACGGGATATTCCATTATTTCAAACGGGATTTTCGCGCTTTCAAGCAACCGCATCGCATTGGTTTTGGTCATTTATATCACTTCTTTGAAATTCTGAAAGCAAACTCAATCTTCTTGTGGCTGCTCAGCCTGTATTCCTTATGGAGATGAGCGCAGCCGGGCATATCGCCGCCAACGCCTCTCATTGCGCCGTCGATGCTCAGAGTAATGCAGTTATCCTTATTAAGCTCATAAAGATGCTCTGCCTTGTCGAGCTTTTCGGGGTTATAGTAGCCGAGGTTGAAGCCGAAGGGCTTATCCATCGAATCGATTCTGATTCCGAAGCCCGAGGCATCGCTTACGGAAAGGTTGCGCACGTCGGTTCTGTGGCCGTTTTCCTGCGGACGCATATATCTGTGCTCAAGCTCGGCAACTGTCATTGCGTGCTTTGCGATTTTTGCGCCGGTCTTTCTGTCGATATATGTTTCGTGCGGACCTCTGCCGTACCATTCAACGTTTTCAAGAGTGCTCTTGATGCCCATTCTCATACCGACCTTGAGCATCGGAAGGAGCAGACCCATCGCACTGTGCTTGACGGTAACTTCGCCTGCGGGGGAGAAGAGATAGGTTGTTGCAACGCCTGCAACGAAGGGGGCGCTCCAATTGACCTTGACCTCAACGCCCGAGGGTGTTGACTGAGCCTTGACGGAGCGGGCAACGGTCTGCGAAGTTGTTCTTCTCCACTGGTAAAGCGGATGGATTCCGTTGATGGGAGGAACAAAGTTGAGATATTCTCTGTCGTTATCGGTGAGCGCTCTGAAGAAATCGGGTCTGAGGGGTGAGCCTTCTTCGATGATTTCTTCTTCACCGTATCTGAGCGACGAAAGTGCACCTGCGGTGATTTTTGCGGAGAATCCGTCGCCGACGATATTGACATTTGAACCGCTCTTGAGGAATTTAAGGTTGCCCTTTGCGGGATTCTTCTTTGCTGCGGTCTGTTCACGGAGCACAAACTGATTGAAGCTCTGCTCATATCCTGCTTCCGCCCAGGGCTTATCCTTGATAAGAATGAACGAAACGGTGAGGATAACTTCGCCGTCATCATAGTCGTAAAGATTTACGGGAAGCTGAACCTTTTCTTCCGAAAGAGGAGCAACAACAAGGTCTGTTATTTCGCCGCTCTTCACTTCGTCACCGTTAACGGAGAGGCTCCAGCGGAATTTATAATCCTCTGTTGAAATGAAGAGGTTTTTGTTTTTGATTTTAATCTGACCGTTGCGGCAGTCGCTGTCAACAGCTTCAAAGTTTGAGTAAACATTCTTGACCTCAAAATATGAAGGCTGAGGCTTTCTGTCGGCAGAAATAATGCCGTTTGCGCAGAAATAATAGCTTGATGCGCCTTCGCCGAAGTCGCCGCCGTAGAGCCATTTTTCCTGACCGTTTTCAACCTTACGGATTGACTGGTCAACATAGTCCCAGATAAAGCCGCCGCACATATGGTCGTATTTTTCGAAATCGTCAACATATTCCTTGAAGTTGCCGAGGCTGTTTTCCATAGCGTGGGCAAATTCGCAGTAGATGACGGGATGAGTCTTGTAAATCTCTGCGGGGATGGGTTTGTTATCTGCCGCAAGAGCGTTTGCAACGTTTTCGTAGGGGCTGATTTTCAGCTCCTTCTGCTGACGCATAGCTTCAACAACATATTCAACGGGATACATACGGCTGATGAAATCACTCTTTGTGAAGTCAAAGTCACCTTCATAGTGGATGGGTCTTGACTTGTCGAGAGCGAGGATTGCATTCTTTTCGTGAACGAAGTTTGTGCCGTCACCGGCTTCGTTGCCGAGCGACCAGAAGCATACGCAGGCGTGGCTTCTGTCACGAAGCACCATTCTCTCCGCTCTGTCCTCAACGGCTTCCTTGAATTCGAGGTTGTCGCCGGGGCAGTTTTTGCGGCGTACGCCATGGCTTTCGACGTCTGCTTCGTCCATAACGTAAAAACCGAGTTCGTCGCAAAGGTCATAGAATATTTCCGCATCGGGATAATGGCTTGTGCGGATGGCATTGATGTTGGCGCGCTTCATCAGATGAAGGTCCTGATAATATCTTTCAAGGGGTACAGCCCAGCCGTTATCGGGGTCAAAATCGTGGCGGTTAACGCCCTTGATGATAACTCTTTTGCCGTTCATATAAAGGGTGTCGCCCTTGATTTCCATTTTCTTGAAGCCGATTTTTATGCTCTTTGCGGAGAGGACTTTCTTGCCGCTCTTGAGGCAGAGGACAAGCTGATAGAGGTTGGGTTCTTCGGCGGACCAGGCTTTAACGTTTTCTTCAATATAGCTGAAATTAAGCACGGTTTTGCCGTTTTTCGCAGCAAGCTTTTCGGCGGCAACCTTCTTGGGTTTTCCGTCAACGATAATTGCAACCTCAAGCGAGCAATCTTGCTCGTCGGCATAGTTCTGAAGGGTCACTTCGAGATTAAGAACGCCGTTTTTATATGAATCGTCGAGGGATGCGTCTGCAAAGAAATCGCGGATGCAGAGCTTTTCTTCCGCATAAACATAAACATCTCTGTAAATGCCCGAAAGGAACCACATATCCTGGTCCTCAAGGTAAGTGCCGTCTGTGTAGCGGTAAACCTCAACCGTAATGCGGTTTTCGCCGATTTTAACATAATCGGTTATTCTGAATTCTGCGGGGGTCATCGAACCCTGCGAATAGCCGACCTGTCTGCCGTTTATATAAAGGAAAAATCCTGCCTTGACTGCGCCGAAATGAATGAAAATCTCCTTACCCTCAAAGCTTTCGGGAATTTCAAAGGTGCGGCGGTAAACACCGATTTCGTTAAGGTCGTGGTTGATTTTGGGGATTTCGCTCTTGACCGAAGAAACTGCAGAGGGAAGCGAAGAGCAAAGGTAGATGGGTTTGCCGTAGCCTTTGAGCTGCCAGAGCGAGGGCACGGGCATATCGTCCCAGTCGGAGTCATCGAAGAAGTCGCTGTAATAATCGGTTCTCAGGTCATCAACGCCCTGCTGCCAGTAAAATTTCCAGGTGCCGGCAAGCGAGAATTTAAGCGGAGCCTCCGAGCCGTCAAGAGCTTCCTTGACAGAGGGGCGAGGCAGAGCCGTGTTATGACCGTCTTCTTTATTTACCTTGATGATATAAGGGTTTTCCCAATACTTGAGTTCAGACATTTTCATCTTCCTTTCTGCGGAAATGAGTTATACATTTTTATAATAACATAAAGAAAAGGAACGGTCAAGGTTAATTCGGAATGTGCGACTATCGTCAGAAACAAAAAAACAACAGCCTGATAACAAGCTGTTGTTCATTTCGGTTTGCTGTTGAGAAGGATGAATGACGTTTTGTTTGACCGAAGGCGTACAAAGGTACGTCGAGGGAGAAAAAACGGCAAATAAACAAAATTTATTTTGTTTATGATTCAGCGACTTTATCGACAGCAAAAAAAAATAGCCGCCCTTTTGGACAGCTAAATAAAAAGTGTCGGCGTCGACCTATCTTCCCGGGCCGCTTCCAGCCAAGTATTTTCGGCACTGTTGAGCTTAACTACCGTGTTCGGGATGGGAACGGGTGGACCCTCAACGTCATCAACACCGACTAAAAAACGCAACGGCGTTTTT
>JAZSLR010000131.1:0-5538 GCA_045535475.1 Acutalibacteraceae bacterium
ATCACCTTAATTTCCGTTTCCAAGCATTGACATCATGCCTTTTTTCTTTGCCTTTGCAGGTTTATATTTGGGCGGATTTTCAAGACGCATTCTTGCGCCCTTACCGCTTGCCGATGCAAGATATTTGTTGACGTTGATTACAGGGCTCATCATATCGTCGCTCATATAATCAACGCAAGCTGCAAGCATTTCCTGGTCGTTATTCATCGCACCGAGGATGGTTACGGCGATGAGGCTCTGGGTTTCGTTGGTACCGTCCTCATAAATCTCGTTGAAGAGATTGAAGAGCCTTTTCATCTTCTGGGGATTGTTTTCCTTGATTGTTGCAAGCACTGCGGGAGTGCCGTGATTCACAAAGAATTCCTCAGGAAGGAACTCGCCGTACTTTTCGCAGTTTGCCTTGTATTCGTCGCGAAGCTCGGTGTAAATCGCGGTGAATCTGTTGGCAAGAGTGTTGGGGTCATAAGAAACTGAGCCGCTCTTTGCCGCCGCCTTTGAAACGGGAGTCGGAAGCTTTGACTTGACGGGCTTCTTTGCGTGAGTGCCGAAGTGCTCAACAAGAGTTTCGGAAAATTCGTTGACGATATATTTTACGTCCTTTGCGTCTGCGGTTTCGGCATCAAGAAGTGAAAGTGAAAGCTGTGAGAAATCGCTGCTGAGTATTTCGCCTTCCTTGGCAGCTCCGAGAAGAGTGATTTTGTTGTTGAAATGCTCCATCTTGAGAGCCTTGTTTTCGCCCTTGTATTCAACGGTTATTCTTCCCGAAACGGTGACTGCGGGAAGCTCTCCCTTTTCAACGCCTTCGGGGATAACGGGGGTGAATCCGCACTCCTTGAGGGTTTCGTTCAGACCGCTGTTTATATCGGCAAGAACAGCATAAATATCTGCCATGGCAAAAAACTCCTTTATATATAAATATAATTACAGTTTATTATAACATATAAATATAAAAAGTCAACTATATAATGTGGTTAAGATATAGAAATAAAATACATAATCTGTTGTATTTTGTGGGTTTTGACGGATATTACGATGTTGACTATTTTCATACGCTGTGTTATCATATTTAAATCATAAAAAGATTATAATGGGATTGTAGCGACCTGCGACAGCGTCGCAAATTCAAAATGCAAAATGTAAAATTAATGATAAGCTCCTCCTATAACCGATTATATAATCGGAGCGAAGCGACCCTTCGTTCTGCGTTCTGCACTTTGAACTCTGCACTTAAAATAAAAATCACAAGGAGATACAAGCTATGAAAAAGAAAGTTCTCGTGCTTTTCGGCGGTGTTTCAAGTGAACACGACGTTTCACTCAATTCCGCAAGCTCCGTAATCAAAAACATTCCGACAGATAAATATGACGTCATCAAAATGGGCATCACCAAAGACGGCAGATGCTTCATCTATAACGGCTCACCCGATATGCTTCCCGACGAAAAATGGCTTGGGGACACCGAAAACCTTGAGCCCGCAGTCATCTCCTGCGACCGTGCGCATCACGGCATCATCCGCCTTGCAAACGGCGAAATCGAGAGAATCGACGTTGCCTTCCCCGTGCTTCACGGCAAAAACGGCGAGGACGGCACGATGCAGGGTCTTTTTGAGATTTCGGGCATCCCTTATGTCGGCTGCGGCACTGCGGCAAGCGCAATTTGTATGGATAAGGCCGTCACAAACGCTATGGCGGACTTTTCGGGCATAGACCAGGCTAAGTGGACCGCTTTCGATAAACACGCTTATTCGGTCAATAAAGCCGCTTTATTGGAGGGTGCAGCAGAAAAGCTCGGCTTCCCGATTTTCGTTAAACCCGCAAATGCAGGCTCATCCGTCGGCATCAGCAAGGCAAAGAATCTTGAAGAACTTGAAGCTGCCTGTGAAAAAGCATTTGAGCACGACAGAAAGGTCGTTCTTGAAGAAGGCATTATCGGTATGGAGGTTGAGGTTGCCGTTATGGGCAACGAAAACCCCGTTGCTTCGGTTGTGGGCGAGGTTGTTCCCTGCAACGAATTCTACGACTACGATGCAAAATATCTCGCAAATGAAAGCGAGCTTCATATTCCCGCACGTCTTTCGGACGATATGCTCAAAGCCGTTCAGGCAGAGGCTGTCAGAGCCTACAGAGCACTTGGCTGCGAAGGCTTCACAAGAGTAGATTTCTTCGTATGCGAGGACGGCTCAATCAAGCTCAACGAGCCCAACACCATCCCCGGCTTCACATCAATCAGTATGTATCCCAAGCTTTTTGCAGCATCGGGAGTGCCCTATGCGGAGCTTCTGGATAAGCTGCTGACACTTGCAATGGAAAGATAAATATGAAAAACGCAATTATAAAAATAACCGACCGTCATCTCCAGGACGGCGAGGAATACACAAGCGAGCTGACCACGGCAGGCGAATTTGAGCTGGCAGAGGACAATTGCAGAATCGTTTACAAGGAAACCGACGAAGCTCTGCTCGACTGCGTGACAACACTTACCGTTGAGGGCGGCAAAAAAATCAGTATGGTTCGCTCGGGAAGATACAACACCGAAATGATTATCGAGCTTGAACGCCGCCACAGCTGCTACTATTCAACCCCCTACGGCGAAATGCTGATGGGAATTTACTGCAAATTCATCGAAAACAATATCGGTGAATCGGGCGGCACGCTCCGATTTGCTTACACAATCGATTTCAACAACGTTCCGGCATCGGAGAATGAGCTTCTCATTACCGTTGCCCCGAAAACACAAGAGTAACAGAAACCATACAGGAGGAATAAAAAATGTCAGTTTTGGTAAAGCAGACAGTCAAAGAGCTTCGCACGGCGATTATGGAAGCCGCAGGCAGAGCCGTTGCAGACGGCGTATTCCCCGAAGCTCCTCTCACCGATTTTATCATCGAAGTGCCTGCAAACAAGGATAACGGCGACTATTCGTCAAACTGTGCAATGGCGTGGGCAAGATGCCTTAAGAGCGCACCTCGCAAAATCGCAGAAACAATAGCAGACCGTCTTGACCTTTCCGACACTTTCTTTGACAGATGCGAAATTGCAGGCCCCGGCTTTATGAATTTCTACCTCAAAGAGAGCTTCAATGCCTGCATCATTCAGGATATCCTCGAAAAGGGCGAAAATTACGGCCGCTCCGACTACGGCGAGGGCAAGAAGATTAACATTGAATTCGTTTCCGCAAACCCCACAGGTCCCATGCATATGGGTAACGCAAGAGGCGGCGCACTCGGCGACTGCCTTGCATCGGTTATGGACTTTGCAGGCTACGATGTAAGCCGTGAATTCTACGTTAACGATGCGGGTAATCAGATTGAGAAATTCGGTCTTTCGCTCGATATCAGATACCAGCAGCTTTATAAGGGTGGGGATGCTCCCGAGCTTCCCGAGGACAGCTATCACGGCGAGGATATCGTCACAAGAGCAAAGGAATTTGCCGAAATCAACGGCGATAAATATATCGATGCAACCGAGGCTGAGCGCAGAAAGGCTCTTATTGACTACGCTCTGCCCAAGAACATTGCGGCGATGAAGGACAACCTCACCAAGTACCGCATTGAATACGACACCTGGTTCCTTGAGAGCACTCTTCACAACGGCGGCGAGCTTGCCGAAACACTTGAGATTATGAAGAGCAAGGGTCTTACATATGAAAAAGACGGCGCTCTCTGGTATAAGAACAAAGAAGTTCTCGGCGCAAGACTTGAAAAAGAAGGCAAGACTCCCGAGGAAATCGAAAAGCTTGAGCTTAAGGACGAGGTTCTTATCAGAACAAACGGCAATCCCACATATTTTGCCGCAGATATCGCATATCACCGCAACAAGCTTCAGATAAGAGGCTTCGACAGAGCAATCAATATCTGGGGCGCTGACCATCACGGCCACGTTGCAAGAATGAAAGGCGCACTCGATGCAATCGGCTGCAACGGCGATGATCTTGACATCATTCTTATGCAGCTTGTACGCCTTACCAGCAACGGCGAAGTTGTCCGTATGAGCAAGCGTTCAGGCAAGGCAATCACACTTGTTGACCTTCTTGAAGAAATCCCCATCGATGCCGTCCGTTTCCTCTTCAATATGAGAGAGCCCGGCTCGCAGATGGAATTCGACCTTGACCTTGCCGTTGAGCAGAGCTCACAGAACCCCGTTTATTACTGCCAGTATGCGCACGCAAGAATCTGCAGCATCCTCAAGAAACTTGAGAGCGAAGGAAAACAGTCCAGAGAATGCACAATTCCCGAGCTTGTTCTTCTTTCCGCTCCCGAAGAAAAGGAACTCATCAGACATCTTGCATCGCTCACCGATGAAATCGTTATTTCCGCAAAGAACTACGACCCCGCAAAGATTACACGCTATGCCGTTGACCTTGCAACCCTCTTCCACAAGTTCTACAACGCCTGCCGTGTTAACTGCGAGGAAGAAGCCCTTATGCAGGCAAGGCTCAGCCTTTGCCTTTGCGTCAAGAATGTTCTTTGCAATATTCTCACAATGTTCCGCATAACCGTTCCCGAAAGTATGTAAAAAAGTGTTCAACTTTGGCAAACCCCTTGACTTTACCGTCAGGGGGTTTTAAAATATATATTTACCAAAGTTTTAAAAGCATCAAATATAAATATAGACGGAGATGATAAAAATGATCAAGGCTTTGCTTAAACAAACCAAAGGCTACCGCCTTCTCTCCCTGCTTTCGCCTCTGCTGATTCTTGTTGAGGTTTACATGGAGGTGCAGATTCCCTTCGTTATGGCAGATATGGTCAACAAGGGCATTCTGGGCGGTGCAGGAATTGATTACATCGTCAGCGAAGTTGCTGGAGAAGAGTTATCGCTTATATGGTGACCAAACCGCATTTGAAATATTGCAGACCATTAGTGTCAATTTGGCAGAAGAGAATGAGGCGGTACAGGAGCAGGCCAAGCTCATGCTTCAAAATTTAGAATTGAAGGAGTATTTGGACGAAAGCATTAATTTGATCAGTACGGAGGAATGGTTTCAAACCATGATGCCCAAGCTCCGGGAAGGGTATAGAAATTATTTTTTCCAAAAAGACGGGCAGCCGGTTCTATATATTCAGGCAGGCTACACCCAAAGTGGAGATATTTCTGCCAAAGTGTGGTATTTTGGAGAACAGACAAGGGTTCTTCGAAGGGAAGGAAATACCCTGCAGCTTTTGGAAACCCGGATGGCAGAGCGAAATTATCAGGGAGCATTTGAATCCTGGACCTTGGAAGGAGAAACCGGAGATATTTATCACGAGACAGGAACTTTTGTAGACGGGGTAATAACCGGAGAGTATAAAATATCCATTCATGAAGGGACTCAGGGCGGCGATTTGTTTTCCATTTGGAGTAATAGAGAGGGTATGAGTTATACCACTTACAATGGAGAGTTTGATGACAGGGGAATCAGTACTCTGAAACAGCCGGTGGAGAAGAAAATTGCTTCTCTGATTTCCGGAACAGAATATCATTCTTGCATTGTGTATGCCATTGATGTCAACGATTGTCTGTTTGAAGGATTGACAGAGGGTGAAGAACCGACAACTTA
>JAZSLR010000012.1:0-5045 GCA_045535475.1 Acutalibacteraceae bacterium
TTTCTTCAATTCCAATATTTCTTTTTCGTATTCCTTTATATGTCTGTAGTTCCTGGGCATAAAAATTCCTCCTATGATAGATTTATTCTACCATAGGAGGTTCTTTTTTTCATTGTCCGTTTTTACCGGTCCTGTTCAAAAAGAACTGAGGTTTTTTTATTTTTATAAACATTTTACAGAACACACCCGTTCTGCACTCTGCACTCAATAAGTGTGGTCGCAGATTTCCTTGATTTTGCGCTGAAGCGCAAGGAAGTCCTCAAGCGCGTCGGGTTTCTGATTGGGGTTTCTGAGCAATGCGGCGGGATGGAACGTTCCCATAAAGAGGATGCCGCCCTTTTCGATGAATTCGCCGTGCTGCTTTGTAACCTTGAAATCCTTTGAGATGAGCCTTTGCGCCGAAATTCTGCCGAGGCAGACGATGATTTTCGGGCGGATGAGCCTTGTCTGTTCACGGAGCCAGTCGATGCACATATCCTGCTCTTCGGGGAGCGGGTCTCTGTTTTTGGGAGGACGGCACTTCACCATATTCGCAATATAGATGTTCTTTCTGCGGTCAAGGTCTATCGCATCAAGAAATTTATCAAGAAGCTTTCCGCCTCTGCCGACAAAGGGTTCGCCCTGCAAATCCTCGTTTTCGCCGGGTCCCTCGCCGATAAACATAACCTCTGCGTTTTCGTTGCCTACGCCGAAAACAAGGTTTGTTCTCGTTTCGCAAAGACTGCACTTTCTGCACTGCATACAGTCAGCCTTAAGCTGTTCCCAGTTTTCATACATCGCTCTGTTCACCTCTGTTTCTGAATATTTCTTCGGACTTTTCGGCATCCGCATTAATCTGTGCCGAAAGCTCGTCGATTGAGTTGAATTTTATCTCGTCACGCAGATATTTAAGGAGTCTTACCTCGATTTCCTGCCCGTAAAGGTTTCCGCTGAAGCCGAGAATGCAGGTTTCGCTGCGGAAATCCTTATTCTCAAATGACGGACGCAGACCGATATTCGTAACGGACGGGTATTCCCTGCCGTCAACAACCGTAACGGATGAATACACACCCTTTTTCGGTCTGACAAAGCCTTCTTCAAAGCGCTGATTTATGGTCGGAGCGCCGATGAGCCTGCCTCTGTGCTGACCGTCAACAACGGTAAGCTTATAGCGGAATTCCCTGCCGAGCATCGCGTTGGCAAGTGCAATATCTCCGCTTTCAAGCGCCTGCCTTATACGCGTTGAGCTGACGGGACTGCCGCCGAAATCAACGGGCGGAGTTACCTTGAAAATCAATCCGAATTCGTCGCAAAGCGCCTTCAGTACTTCAATGCCGCCCTCGTTGTTTCTGCCGAAACGGTAATTCCATCCGCAGCACACGCCGCCCGCGTTGAGCTTGCCGATAAGAATTTTTTCAAAAAATTCACGGCACGACATATCGCGCACTTCTCTGAAAGGCACAATTCTTTTTCCTGCGCCCGTCTGCGCAATCAGCTCGTCACGCAGAGAAGGCTGAAGAATCATATCGGGAGCCTTGCCTGAAATGGTCAGCATCGGGTGTCTGTCAAAAAGAAGCACCAAAGGCAGAAGCCCGTGCTTCTTCTGCATTTCAAAAGCACAGGCAATAACCGCAATATGTCCTTTGTGGAGTCCGTCAAAGCTGCCGAGAGTGACGGCGGTTTTAATTTCTGTCATATTATTTCTTCTTAAACTGCTGTTTCATACGGAGTTCTTTTGAAAGGATACGCTTACGGAGTCTGAGCGAAGTGGGTGTTACTTCAAGAAGCTCGTCATCCTTTATGAATTCCATACACTGCTCAAGGCTGAGTACGCTGTGAGGCACAAGCCTGAGCGCATCGTCCGAGCCTGATGCACGGGTGTTTGTGAGATGCTTCGTCTTACAGACGTTGCAGACTATATCTTCATTCTTTGCGCATTCGCCGACAATCATACCCTCATATACTTCAACGCCTGCGGGGATGAAAAGACGTCCTCTGTCCTGTGTGTTGAAAAGTCCGTAAGCGGTGCTCATACCCGTTTCGTGAACAACAATTGAGCCTCTTTCACGGGTCTGAATGTCGCCCTTATAGGGTGCATAGCCGTCGAAAAGCTGATTCATAATTCCGTTGCCGTTGGTATCGGTGAGGAATTCGGCACGGTAGCCGATAAGACCTCTCGACGGAATCTTGAATTCAAGGTGGGTTGAGCCGCCTTCGCGTGAACCCATATTTTCAAGCTCACCCTTGCGCGAGCCGAGTTTTTCGATAACCGCGCCCACATACTGCTCGGGCACTTCAACGATAAGAAGCTCCATCGGTTCCATAAGCTGACCGTCGACTTCCTTGAAGATAACCTTGGGTCTTGAAACCTGGAATTCATATCCCTGGCGGCGCATTGTTTCAATGAGAATCGAAAGATGAAGCTCGCCTCTGCCCGAAACCTTGAAGGTGTCGGTTGATTCGGTTTCCTCAACTCTCATGCTTACGTTGGTTTCAACCTCTTTGAAAAGTCTGTCACGGATATTTCTTGTTGTTACAAACTTGCCTTCCTTGCCTGCAAACGGGCTGTCGTTGACGATGAAATTCATCGAAATGGTAGGCTCGTCAATCTTGATAAAAGGCAGAGCCTCAACGTGGTCGGGATGGCAGGCGGTTTCGCCGATGTTGATGCCTTCAATGCCCGAAACGCAGATGATATCGCCTGCTTCGGCTTCTTCGCATTCAACACGGGCAAGTCCTTCGAACTGATAAAGACGGGAAACCTTGACGTTCTGGGTTGTGCCGTCCGCCTTGCAGAGAGTAATCTGCTGATTCTTCTTGATTCTGCCTCTTTCAACTCTGCCGACGCCGATTCTGCCGACATAATCGTCATAGTCAAGGCTTGAGAAAAGAACCTGAAGAGGTTCGTCGGGGTCGCCCTCGGGAGGAGCGATATTCTCAAGGATCGCATCAAAAAGAGGCTGCATATTGCCGCTGCGGTTGTTGGGGTCAAGACTCGAATAACCGTCTCTTGCGCTGGCATAGACAACGGGGAATTCAAGCTGATCCTCATCAGCACCGAGGTCGATGAACAAATCGAGAACCTCGTCAACAACCTCATAGGGGCGTGCGTTGGGACGGTCAATCTTATTGATAACAACAAGAACCTTCTTTTTAAGACCGAGAGCCTTTTTGAGAACGAATCTTGTCTGAGGCATACAGCCTTCAAACGCATCAACAAGAAGAAGAACGCCGTCAACCATCATCAGAATACGTACACCCTCGCCGCCGAAATCAGCGTGGCCCGGGGTATCAACAACATTGATTTTGGTGTTTTTATAGTGAACGGAAGTGTTCTTTGAAAGGATTGTTATTCCTCTTTCACGCTCAAGGTCGTTGGAGTCCATAACTCGGTCTGCAACCTGCTCATTTTCGCGGAATGTGCCGCTCTGCTTGAGCATTTCGTCAACGAGGGTTGTCTTACCGTGGTCAACGTGAGCGATGATAGCAATATTTCTTAAATCTTTTTTGCTGGACAAATATGGTCACCTGTTTTCTGA
Source organism: Acutalibacteraceae bacterium (assembly GCA_045535475.1). Classification (GTDB taxonomy): domain Bacteria; phylum Bacillota; class Clostridia; order Oscillospirales; family Acutalibacteraceae; genus CAG-177. The sequence continues at coordinate 3,519 of JAZSLR010000012.1, forward strand.
AATTAATTATTCAACAACTTCAAAGCCTTCGGCTTCTCTCTTTGCCTTGAGATCTGCAAGCATTTTTTCTTTGTTCTTGCCCGAAATCTTATAGAAGAACATCGGGATTGAGCAAAGCAGCATACTGATACCGGGAAGAAGAGAAACGAGGGTAAACATTGCGAATCTCTGACCGGGGTCAACATCGGTTGCCGCCATAATTGCTTCCTTGGAAAGCATTGCGGCGGGATCCATATCAATCGCCATATAGAGCACAATGATGCCGCAGGTTGAGAATGCGTTGCCGATTTTGTTGATGAAGCCCTGGCAAGCGGAGCCGAGACCGTTTTCTCTCATGCCCGTGGTAAGCTCCATATAATCAAGGCTGTCGCAAATCATTGCATAGGAAATAACGTTGATAACGCCGAGGGGGATTGACTGGACAATGATAAACGGAGCAAGGATATAGATGCTTGCAAGTCCGGTTACATAGCCGATAACGGTTGTTACAACACTTGCCGCAAAGCCTGCAAGGCAGGTTGTGATAACGATTTTCTTATAGTCGAACTTCTTCATCAGCATAGGCATCAGAAGAGTTGTGCCGAACATACCGACGATGGTGCAGACCTGGAAAATAGTTTTAACAAGGCTGATACTGTTGAGGATATCAGCCTGAGTGGGATTTTCGGGTCCGATATAGAAGGAATAACGTGCAACGTGGATTGCCGCTGCCTGAACAAGATATCTGCCGCTTGAAAGAATACCCATTGCAACAACAAGCACAAGAGGCTTGCAGCGGAAAATTCTTGAAAGGCTTCCGGGCTGACCGGGAATCTTCTTTTTATCGGGGAGAACAACTCTTTCCTTGATGTGGAAATAGCAGTTAACATACATAATTCCGCCGATAACAACAGCGAAAAGTGCGATAAGGAAATACTTTCTCTTTTCGAAATCAAGAGGATTGGGAGCATTGCCCGAACTTGCATAAATCGCATTAAGAATAAGCGGAATTGCAAGGAAAAGCACCTCGGGAAGAGCCGAGCCGATGCTGTTGATAATCTTTGTGAATGAAATAACGTCGCTTCTCTCTTTTGAGTTGGGAGTAAGTACGTTGGGAAGGGTCCAGAAGGGAACGTCCGCCATTGTGTATGCCATACCCCAAAGAATATAAACGACTGCCGAGAAAACCATCAGCGAAGTCTGCTCCATATTCGGGCTGAGATACATAAGAAGCGTAAGAACGGAGATAATGGGAGTTGCCATAATGATGTAAGGCTTCATTCTGCCGTTTTTCATTGACCTTCTGTCAACAATCATACCCATCATCGGGTCGTTGATTGCATCCCACACTCTTGCACCGAGCATAAGGATAAGAACAAACATAAGGGGAAGCTGAAGAACGTTAACGTAATAGTCGCTGATGTAGCTCGACATCATAGCGTAAATCATACCCTGACCGCCTGCACCAAGAGCGTACATCCAACGCTCTTTATTGCTGACATATCTCTTGTCTTGCATAAGAACTCTCCTTTATTTATTTGTTTTCTG
>JAZSLR010000039.1:0-15992 GCA_045535475.1 Acutalibacteraceae bacterium
TTTATTGGCCTGCGGCAAAAAATCTTCATCATGCCGTCAGAAGTGGTTTGCTTATGCATACTCTCTCTATTCTGCGTCTTGCAAAGGGCGTTTGCGAAATATATAAATTTGTTAACTATGATTTGCTTTGCGCAGGTGCGATTCTTCACGATATTGCAAAAATCGAAGAGCTTCAGGCTTCCGAAACGGGCATTGCAAGCGAATATACCGTAAGAGGAAATCTTCTCGGTCATCTTGTTATGGGTGCTATCAATATTGACAGAATCGGTACAAGCCTTGGTATCAGCCGCGAAACGCTCACTCTTGTTGAGCATATGCTGATTTCGCATCACGGCACTCCCGAATTCGGTGCCGCAAAGCTCCCGATGTTCATAGAAGCCGAGCTTCTTTCACAGCTTGACCTTATGGATGCCCGTCTTTACGAAATGCATTCGGCAGTTCAGGCAGTTGACGAAGGCGCATTCACTCCCAGACAGTGGGCACTCGAAAACAGAAACCTTTATAATCACGGCAAGGCTCCCGACGGCGGAGTTGAGCTTAATTAATCGGAGATAAATTATGGATTGGACAGAAATTAAAATAACGGTAAATGCAGATGATGTTGACAGAGCGGGCGATATCGCCCAGATGGCGGTGCCCTACGGCATTTATATTGAGGATTACCGTACTCTTGAGCAGGAAGCCTGGGAGATTGCGAGAATTGATTTGATTGACGAGGATTTGCTCGCAAAGGACAGAAGCAAGGGTATCGTTCACATTTATATTTCACCCGAGGAAAATCCTGCGGAAGCAGTTTCGTTCCTTACGGAAAGATATTCCGCAGAGGGTATCGAATGCGAAATCGATGAAAACATCTGCAAAAACGAGGATTGGGAGAATAACTGGAAAAAGTATTTCAAGCCTATGCCCGTCGGCGAAAGACTTCTTATCCGTCCCATATGGGAAGAAGAATATGACGCGGGCAACAGAGCGGTTATTCACCTTGAACCCGGTCTTGCATTTGGCTCGGGCACTCACGATACTACACGACTCTGCCTTGAAACGCTCGAGAAATATGCAAATCCGGGCAAAACCGTGCTTGATATCGGCTGCGGAAGCGGTATTCTTTCGGTTGCGTGCCTTCTTCTGGGTGCAGACAGTGCGGTTGGTGTTGATATTGATGCACTCGCAGTCAAAACCGCAATCGAAAACGGCAAGACCAACGGATTCAAAGAGCCTGAATTTACCGTTCTCAAAGGCTCAACAACCGATAAAGTCAAGGGTAAATTCGATATTATTGCCGCCAACATTGTTGCCGATATTATCGTTAATATCTGTGAAAACGTCAAGGATTATATGAATCCCGATGCGGTGTTCATTACTTCGGGTATCATAGTGCCGAGAGAAGATGATGTTCTTGCCGCTTTTGCCGCAAACGGACTTGAGGTTATTGCCCGTCACGAAAGCGGCGGATGGCTCTGCTTTGAAACGAAGGTGGCAAAGTGATGAATATTCAGGAAGAACTCAAGGCTTTTCTGCTTGAAAAGGGTGTTGCGGATGTCGGCTTCTTCAAGGTTGAGGACGGTGAAGAGTCTTTGCCTTACGGCGTGAGCGTTGTTGCACGTCTTTCCGAAAGCATAATTGATGAAATCGAGGATGAGCCTACACACACCTATTTCAATCATTACCGTAATGTTAATGCATTTATTGATGCAATGCTTCTTCAGGCGGGAATGTTTTTGCAAAGAAACGGTTATAAATATATAACTGTTGCCGCATCTCAGAGCATCAATAAGGACGGCTGGAATTATATGGCGAGGTTCTCGCACAAAAAAGGCGCCTGCCTTGCGGGACTCGGCTCAATCGGCAGAAATTCTTTATTTCTGCACAACGAATACGGAAGCTATGTCCGTCTTGGCACGCTTTTTACCGATTGTCCGTTTGAATGCGATAACACACTTGCAAAAAACATTTGCGACGGATGTGATATCTGTGTCAAGGCTTGCCCTGCAAAGGCAATTAAGGGCGGTGACTGGACTCCGGGCACTCCGAGAGAAGAGATATTTGACCCAGAGGCGTGCAGTCAGTATATGAAAACAAAATTCCAGAAAATCGGAAGGGGAGCCGTCTGCGGTATCTGTATGAAGGTCTGCCCGATGAATAAACCGAGGTAAATGATATGAAAATAATTGAAATCAAACTTACAAACGAGCTTGCAAGGCTCAACGTTTATCTGCCCGATAAGTCGCCCGAAATGCCTTATATGGATATCCGACCCGGTGTGCTTGTTATTCCCGGCGGCGGCTACAGTATGTGCTCCGACCGTGAGGCTGAGCCCGTTGCGTTTTCGTTTATCGCAAAGGGATATGCGGCATTTATTCTTCGATATACCGTAGGTCATAACAAAGGCTATGATTTCTCGATGCCGTTTGCCGATGTGAACGAAGCAATGAAGATAATCCACGAAAATGCTGAGGAATGGGGAGTTGACAAAGAAAAGATTGCCGCAATCGGTTTTTCGGCAGGCGGTCATCTTTGCGCCGCAGTGTCAACAATGGGTGATATCAGACCTGCTGCAAGCATACTTGTTTATCCCTGCGTTCTTGAATCGATCGGCAAGATTCTTGCATTTCCCGTACCGGGTCTTGACGACAAGGTTGATGAAAAAACTCCGCCTGCGTTCATCGTTTCCGCTTGTGCCGATAATCTTGTTCCGATTGAGAATTCCCTTGCTTATGCATCGGCGCTCGACAAGGCGAACATTCCCTTTGAAATGCACATTTACGAAAAAGGATATCACGGATTTTCACTTGCAGACAGAACGGTTTACTCAAAAGCCGAAGCGGATTATTGCGCTCATATCAGAGGCTGGTTTGATTTGTGCATAACTTGGCTTGCCAAGAGATTTGAATAATTCAAAACATAGAAAAGGGCTGCTGCATCGTGTTGATGCAACAGCCTTTGTTGTTTGTTTTATTCAGCCTTGTTTGATGCCGCTTTGAGTGCTTCAATCTGCTTGTTGTGCTCTCTCGTGTCAACCCAGATAACAACCTCAAGGCTTGCAATAGCGCCGAGGATGTGCCAGATTGAGTGGCCGTGGAAGTTGCCGAGAGCGAAGTTTGCAATTTCATTGTCGCCCCAGAGAGAGGTGATAATGAATGCAGTGAGGAAAGTAAGAATGATAAGAATAAAGAGGTTTCTTTCATCCTTGCGAAGCTTCTTGAAGTTTGCAATAAGAAGGTAAAGAACGGGAAGGGCTGTAAGGAAGCAGCCGAATTCAGCGAGTGAAAGACCGCCGGTCTTGCCGTCCATAGGAGCTCCGCCGCCGCCGATGTAAAGAGGACGGTTATGAAGCACGAAAACTTCATATGTAAGCACACTGAGAACAATTACCATAAGTGCCGTAACGACGCCAAAGAAAATGTTACGGACTTTTTTGTTGTTCTGATAGAACTCAAATGCAAATGCGCTGACGCCCGACCAGGCAACAAGCTCTGTGAGTGACATATCAATATAGCTTGCAAGAAGCTTTGTTGTCATAACACCCGGCTGGAATTCACCGTAGTTAGCAGTGTGCATACCGACCGATGTGAATGACATCGCCATATAGAGGAAGAGGAAAAGGTACCAGTACCACTGTTTGTTCTTTTTGAGAAGAAGAATGATGATACCGATAAAGCCTGCGATGGTGTAAACCCAGTTAGTCTGAACAGCGGAATACTGTGCACAGTATTCTGCGAGAGTTGTTGTGCCGTCAATGATAATATCCTTGAACGACAGCCAATCAATGAAATTGATTGTGATAAGAGGAAGCTGACCCATAAATTCACTTTCCTTTCAATTTTATTAATATAATACTAACAATATTTTTTAAACAATTCAAGAGCTTTTGTCAAAATAATACACAAATTTATAAAAATAGTAAACCGCCGCAGAAATCCGTCTGCAGCGGTTTACTTCAATCTCGCTTGTACAGTTCGGTCAATTCTGCCAGCCTGTGTGCAAGGTCAGAGTTGATGTCATCTTTGAGTGTCCTCCACTGCCGGTTATTTTCGGCGATGGAGGGAAGAAATGTGATGTGCATAAGAATCCCGCTGCTTCTCATATGGCGCAGGTTGTTTCTTTATCAAAGAAATGAACTTTGTTTTCGTTTATATAAAGTCTTACGGCGTCACCGTTGTTTATTTTGTCTTCTGCTTTTACTCTGGCAATGTGAGTTTTGTCGCCGAGATTAAAGTATACATTAGTTTCGCTGCCTGTCATTTCGGCGATTTCAGCAGTCACGTCAAGAATGCATTTTCCTTTTTCAGCATTCGGAGCGTTGTCTGAAAGAATATGCTCGGGACGCACACCGAGGATGATTTCTTTGCCGATATATTTTTCGAGAGCAGGCTTCTTTTCTTCGGGAATATCCAGCTTGTATCCCGAAAAGCTGATTTTTATGTCTTTTCTGTCTTTTATTATTTTTGAATCAATAAAGTTCATCTGCGGTGAACCAATAAATCCGGCAACAAACATATTTGCAGGTTCGCTGTAAAGCTTTTGCGGAGTATCGTACTGTTGAATAACTCCTTTATCCATAACAACAATTCTGTCTGCCATTGTCATCGCTTCTGTCTGATCGTGCGTGACGTAAACAAAGGTTGTCTGCAGTTTTTTGTGAAGCATGGTAATCTGGCTTCTCATTTCGGTACGGAGCTTTGCATCAAGGTTTGAAAGCGGTTCATCAAGCAGAAAAACCTTCGGATTTCTGACCATTGCTCTTCCGAGAGCTACACGCTGACGTTGACCTCCCGAAAGAGCACGGGGTTTACGGTTAAGATACGGCTCGATATCAAGAATTTTTGCAGCCCACATCACTTTCTCGTCAATTTCTTCTTTAGGCATTTTCTTGAGCTTAAGTGCAAATGCCATATTTTTATAGACCGTCATATGCGGATAAAGAGCATAGCTCTGGAACACCATTGCAATATCCCTGTCTTTCGGAGGAACATCGTTTACCACTCTGTCATTGATATAGAGCTCGCCGGATGAAACACCCTCAAGGCCTGCAATCATCCTGAGTGTTGTTGATTTCCCGCAACCCGACGGGCCGACAAGAACAACAAACTCTTTGTCCTTTATATCGAGTGTAAGTCCGGGAATAACGGTTACCTTGCCGTTATCAAACGATTTTGTGACATCCTTGAATTTTATTGTTGCCATAGAGCATCCCTCCGTTAATGTTTATCCTTTAACTGCACCGGCAACAACGCCTTTGATAATATACTTCTGGCAGGAAAGGTAGAAAATGATAATCGGCAGAATTGCAAGAACAAGCATTGCCATAAGCGCACCCATATCCTTGTTGCCGTAGCCGCCCGTGAGAGCCATCTGAACGGCAACGGGCAGAGTTTTGTTTTCTCCCGAACCGAGCAAGAGATAGGGGAGAAGATAGTCGTTCCATATCCACATCGCATTGAGGATGGCAACGGTGATTGCCGTTGGCTTGAGAATCGGGAAAATGATAAGAAAAAAAGCTTTTATCGGGCTGCATCCGTCGATAACCGCGGCTTCTTCAAGCTCAACGGGTATGCTTTTGATGAAGCCCGAAAACATAAAAACAGAAAGTCCCGAGCCGAAACCGAGATATATAAATATTATGCCTAAAGGGTTGTTTAAATGCAGTTCAAATGCATAATAGGTCATTGTATACATAACCATCTGAAACGGAACTATCATACTGAAAACGAAAAGATAATAAAGAATTTTCGTGAATCTGTTTTTGACCCTCACAATATACCACGCTGTCATCGAAGTCATAATTATAATTCCGAACACGGAAAAGACGGTTATGAATGCTGAAATTGCAAACGAACGCATAAAATCCGATTGGGTAAATCCTTTTATAAAGTTTTGCAGCCCCACAAATGTTTCTTCATCGGGAAGTGAAAACGGAGCATCGGAGATATAAAAATTACCTTTGACGGAATTTATGAGGATTATTGCAATCGGTGCAAGAAAAACGACTGCGGCAACAAACAGAATAATATATATGACGGTGTTTCTGAAAAAATTCCTTTTTTTCATCAATGCTCAACCTCCTTTTGCCTTGTTGCACGAAGCTGAATGAATGCAATAACCGCAACAAGCAAAAAGAAAATAACAGCTTTAGCCTGGCCGATTCCGTGCCACTGCGCAAGTTTCAGCCCCGTGTGGTCATAAAATGTTTTGAAAATATCAAGCGCAAGCAAAGATGTTTCTGGTGATTTTCCGTTGAGGGCAAGGTTTTGGTCAAAAAGTTTGAATGAATTTGTCAGAGTGAGAAATGAGCAGATAGTAACTGACGGCATAATCATCGGAATTGTGACGTGAGTAAGAGTCTGAAAGGGAGAAGCACCGTCAATTGCCGCCGCTTCATTAAGGTTTTCGGGTATATTTTGAATTCCTGCAATATATATAATCATCATATATCCGATGAGCTGCCAGTTCATCAGAATCACAAGTCCCCAGAAGCCGTAATCGGGGTTGTAGGTTATATCAACCCCGAAAAAACCCAACACGCCGTTGATGATAAGGCTCCATATATGACCCAGAACGATGCCACCGATAAGATTCGGCATAAAAAACACCGTTCTGAAAAGATTTGTACCCTTTAAGCCTTTTGTCAGAAGCATTGCAACCGTAAACGCAATAACGTTGATTGTTATTATCGAAACAATCGTGAATCTGACTGTCAGCCAGAGAGAATAGAGGAATGTTTCGTCCGTTGTGAAGATGCTGATATAGTTTTTTATACCGACCCATTTGCTGTTGTTAACAACCTTGAATTCAGTGAACGAAAGATAAACACCCATAACAAACGGGAGGAGGAATGACACGAGAAAGGCGGCAAGGGTAGGAATTAAGAATATCGGAAAATACTTTTTCAGTGATTTGTGCATAAAATCAACTCCGAAAAAATTATGCCCCGAATTCCTTCTTCCATTCTTCAATTGCCTGCTTTTTCACATCTTCCCAGCTCATTGTTCCCTGAGCATATTTAAGAAGTGATGAGCCAAGTTGTTCTTTATAGTGTTGACCCGGAAAAAGCGTGAAATTCCAGGGGATGTTTGTGATGTTGTCTTTGTTCATCCAACGGTTGACTTCTCTTGCGAGAGGGTCATCGGGAGTTTCATCCTGCGAAAAAGTGTCAAAAGGCGAAATGAATCCCAGCTCATCCGTTACAAATTCCTTGCCCGTGTCGGAGCTGAACAGCCAGTAGAGAAAGTTTGCCGCCGCTTTTTGTTCAGCTTCGCTTGCTTTTGCGTTGATACAGATGAAATTTTCCGTTCCGATACAGATGCCAAGGTTTTCTTCTCCCTCAACACCTGTATAAATCGGCAGGAATTTAATATCCTCTGATTCAACCTTGTTGCCCGAAACATCAAGAATCTGCGATGCACCCCAGTTTCCGTTCTGAACCATTGCGCATTTACCGAGAGCAAATTCAGCCATTGATGCGGTGACATCAATCGTTCCGAGCTGTTTTTTATCGGTTGTTGAATTGTTGATATAAAGGTCAAAAATATTTTTGAAGTTATCGGAATAAGTGAAATCAATCTGCTTGTAACCGTCACCGGTGAGGTCGATGTTTTTATCTCTGAATTCGAGAGTAAGTGGGATATTCAACAGATGCGTCTGCCATCGCCAATCTTCACCCGTTTTGAGTGAAGTTGATGCGAAAACTCCGTTGATTCCGAGCTTGTCCTTGTTTTTTTGCATATCCTCAACAACCGCTTTGAGTGCAGCAAAATTTGTGATTTCATCGGCGGTTTTATATTGAGTTGCTTTTTCGGGGAGAGCAAAATATGCATCGAGAATCTTTTTGTTATAGATGATTCCGTATCCCTCAACAACATACGGAATACCGTAAACACCGCCGTTTGCAGTTATTGCAAGCGACTTGTCGTTGAGATGCTTGTAAAGCTCCGTGTCTTTAAGGTCGGCGCAGTATTCCTCCCAGGATGCATAGCCGATAGGTCCGTTGACCTGAAAGATTGTGGGTGCTTCGGTTGTTGCCATTCTGGCGGTAAGCGTTGATTCATAGGTGCCCGATGCAGCAGTTTCAACAATGAGTCTGACACCTGTCTGTCTTTCGTATTCGGCAGCTATTCTGTCGTAAACCTCAGCGATTTCGGGCTTGAAGTTGAGATAACGTATTTCTTTGACTGAAGCGTTCTGCTGATTGGTGAGATTGCCGGATAAAGAATCTGACGGATTGGCAGGATTGTTTTGGTTACACGCAGCAAAAATGCTCGTGACCAAAACAGCACATAATAAAACGGAAAATATTTTTCTGAACATAAATTTTACCTCCGGAAATAATGTTTGTTAGTATTATGCTCATAATTTCCGGTTTAATCAAAAAAAGAGTCAGCACGGAAAATCCGTACTGACTCTCAATGAATTTTTATGAAATGTAGTTTTTAGGATTTCGGGTTTCGCCGTTGACAATAACCTCGAAATGAAGGTGGGGACCGGTTGAGTTGCCCGTTGAACCAACCTTACCGATTGTCTGTCCCGCTTCAACATAATCGCCCACCGAAACGGTTATTGAACCTTTTACCATATGAGCGTATCTTGTTTTGTAGCCGTCACCGTGGTTGATAAGAACCATATTTCCGTATCCCGAATTGCTTCGCTGAACAACCTCGACTCGTCCGCTCTTTGCGGCAATGACGGGTGTTCCGAGCGCACCGCCTCCGTATTTGACAAGGTCGATACCGTTGTGCCATCCGCTGCTTCGCCAGCCGTAAGGTGAGCTTACGCTGTGGCAGCTCGGTGCGGGCCAGAGGAAACCGTGATCGGATGCTTCGCCGACATAAACGCCGTTGTATGAGGTTTTTGAACCGACCATTACAATTTCATCAACGGGTTCTTTTATTGTTTCATAATCGTAATTGGTGTCAATAAGAATATCGTTAACATAAATGCGGGTTTTGGTGATTCTTTCGGTGCCGTTGACACCCTTCTGGATGACGCTTCTGTAGCCGCTGTATTTGGATGCGTCATACTTTTTGATAACTTTGTAGCTTATTTCTCTGGCTTCAGATGATGTAACAATCTTTTTTATGCTTACAAAATTGACGGATTTTTTCGTAACAATCAAATCGCCCGGATTGATTTCATCAAAATCATATTCGGGGTTAAGAGCCTGAAGCAGGTCTTCGCCGATGCCTGTTTCATCTGAAATAGATTCAAGGGAATCGCCTTCGGCGGCAATGTAAACTTTCTGAGCTTCTTTTGAGCCGTCAAGTGTTTCGCGAAGCCTGGATGCATCCCACATAACGGAGCTGTCATCACGGTACAGTCCCTGAACATAGTCTATTGTTTCCGCAAAGCCGACAACATATCCGTTCTTTTCGGCATCCGCTTCATACGGTGCTATAATATCGTAGAAAACGGTTTTTGCGTCAGCCTCATTTTTGACCGCGCATATAAATTCTCCGTCAATATAAACACCGCAGGCGTGGGTAAGATTATCAACCGAGTTTTCGATTATTTTATCCGATATTGCCTGAGCATCATTCAGCTCATTCAGCGAAACAAGCGAAAGACTGTATTCCGCATTGAAATTCGGCGATTCGGCAACGGTTACTTCAACCTTTGCATCCGAGCCGGCTGTTACATATGCACTTGAGCTGAGTCTGTCTTTAACAAGGTCTCTCGCTTCGATATAAACAGCCTCGTTGCTTATGTATCCGATGCTTTGATTGTTATAGGTAACTTCAAGTGCAAAAGTGACCGAATTCCAGTAATTTATCGTTATCAGAAAGACTGCAAAAGCCGTAACCGGCATAAGAATATTGATTGCGGATTTGAGAAGCTTCCGATGATGCTTGAAAGCTTTTTTGATGTAATGCGCAAAAATACCGGGAAGTGATAAGGGATGCCTGAGAGCGCGCTTTATGGACTTGCTTGCGTGCTTGATTTCATTTTTGAAACGCACAAGCTCGGCAACCGTCGCGTCAATTCCGCGTCTTGTCCCTCGTTTTGTCGTTACGGAGGCTTTTATGATATAGCGCTTTATATGAATGAACGGTGCTTTTATAAGCTTGAAAATAAAAAGAAGAATTTTTGCAAAGAAACGGTAAATAACATCGCCCAGAGTGTAGATTGATGCGTATAAACCGTTCTTTTCGGATAAATCAAAATCCGTGTCTTCGGGTTTATTTCTTTTTCTGTCAGAAGGCTCTTTGCTTTGCACAACCGGCTCTGCAATCTGCTCGTTGCCGATAAGGCTGTCAATTCTGCTGAGCTCTTCCTTGACAGCTTCCTTTTCATCTATTTCGGGGATAAGATTCCTCATTGCGGAGCTTTTAGGCATCGGCATCTTAGGGCTGTTTTTGATCTGTGCCGTTTCGAGCTGAAGAGAATAACGTCTTTCGATATCCTCTTTGATTGCCTTCATTTCATCCTTACGGCGTTTTTCGTCCCTGAGCCTGAGCTCTTCTTCACGGGTCTTTGCCTTTCTTTCGGGAGACTTTCCGTAAATGCTGTTAAGGTCATAGAAGCCGTCGATGAATTCATCGCGGCTTTTACTGTTAACCTTTGTGTTTTCAGGCGTTGCGTTATTAACTTTTTTGTTTTCGTTGTCCATTAACAAACGCTCCGAATATATTATATATTACTTTATTATAATACTAATATGCTGTATTTACAAGTCTGACAGAGAAAAAAGATATTAATTAACATTCATTTAATAAATATCTGGTGAGAGCATCTTCCCAGCAGGGCAGACGATCAAATCCGTTTTCATCAAGAGATTTTTTTGACAGTCTTGAATTTGCAGGTCTTATGGCGGCGGTTTTGTATTCCGAACTCGGGATTGGGATAATTTTTGTTTCCGCATCCGAAAGTTCCATAATTTTTGATGCGAATTCAGCCCAGCTGCAAAAGCCCTCGTTTGTTGCGTGATAAATGCCGTAGCGTTCGGTTTCAATCATAGCGCAAAGAAGCCTTGAAAGGTCTTTTGTGTAAGTCGGTGAGCCTATCTGGTCGCATACGACGGTGAGTGACTCCCTTTCTTTTGAAAGACGAAGCATAGTTTTTACAAAGTTTTTGCCGTTTTCACCGAACACCCACGATATTCTGACAATGAAAAATTTTTCGCAGTTTTCGATTACCGCATTTTCTCCGTCAAGCTTACTCTTTCCGTAGAAATTACACGGGAATTTAGGACCGTCGGTTTCAAACGGTTCTTCACCTTCACCGCTGAAAACATAATCCGTGCTGATGTAGAGCAGTTTTATTCCGTGTTTTTTGCACGCCTGAGCAATGTTGGCTGTGCCGTCCACATTGATTTTTTCGCATATTTCTTTCTCGGTTTCGGCAAGGTCAACGTTTGTGAATGCGGCGCAATGAACAACCGCATCTGCGTTGCTTTCGGAAATCAGCTTTTCAATCTGTGTTTTATCCGTTATATCCGTTTCGGGCAAATCAGCACCGATAACCTCGTGTCCGTGAGCGCTAAGCTCAGCCGCAACGTCTGTTCCGAGCTGACCGTTTGAGCCGGTAACTATTATTTTCATATATTAACTTCCTCAATGTTTTTTGTTATTTTATCATATTTAATTAATATTCACAAGAATTTTTTGATTTTTACTGTTGCAAAACGGAAATATGTGTTATTATAGAGTATAAAATCTTTTCAGAACGGGAGAGACTACTATGAAAATATCGGCATTTGCACCTGCGAAAATCAATCTTTTTCTTGATATTATCGGCAGACTCGATAACGGATATCACAGCCTTTTTATGGTTATGCAGTCGGTAAGTCTCGGGGATTCGGTTACTGTTGAGGAATGCAATGAAATCGGGATTTTTCTCACTTGTTCGGAAAAAATCCTTCCTACAGACGAAAAAAACATTGCATACAAAGCTGCAAAGAAATTCTTTGAAGCAATCGGCAAAGAGCCTTCGGTTAAAATCCATATAGATAAGAAGATTCCGTTTGCTGCAGGTCTTGCGGGCGGAAGCGCCGATGCGGCGGCGGTGCTTGTTGCACTCAACGAAATGTACGGCGACCGTTTCACGCAAACGGAGCTTTGCAAAATCGGCCTTTTAATCGGAAGCGATGTACCTTTCTGCATTTGCGGCGGCACAAGTCTTTCTCAGAATACGGGCGGAGTTCTTTCGCCGCTTGAGCCTCTAAAAGACTGTTATATAGTTCTTGCAAAACCCGACTGCGGTGTTTCAACAGCCGAGGCTTATTCTGCGGCAGATACCGCACATCTTTACCACCCTGACTGTATGCGAATGCTTGATTCGTGCGAAAAAGGCGATTTCGGCGGAATCTGCAAGTATGCCGGCAATGTTTTTGAGCAGGTTATCGAAGTGCCTGACAGGGTTGAATATAAGCGTATAATGCGAAAGCACGGAGCATCTCTTTGCCAGATGAGCGGAAGCGGACCCACGGTATTCGCAATTTTTGAAGAAAAAGATAATGCGGAGAATTGCGCGGAAGAATTGAAAGAAATCTGTAAGGATGTTTTTGTGACGGTGCCCGTTGCTCACGGAGTTATAACCGAAAGGTCGGCTGAATAAATGACGGTAATAGAATTTTTTGACCGTGAATCTGCGGTTGAAAACATTGCAAGCACCCTTGTTTGCGAGCCTGAAAAAGTTGTGTTTATCGGCTGTAATGCCAAAAGAATGAAACGCAGCATCGAAAACTATAAAGCGGTTGTTGATGCAAGGGGAATAAACATTGATTTTTCATATATATCGGTAAGCAGAAACAATCTCGAAGCGATAATTTCCGCGATTGAGAAAGTTGTTTCCGAAAATGCGAACTGCAGAATTGATATCAGCGGAGGCGACGAGCTGTTTCTTGTTGCGGTAGGCACGGTTCTTGAAAAATATAAAGACAAGGTTGAAATCCATCGGTTTGATATAAACAATAACACGGTCAGAGACTGCGATTCGGACGGCTGTGTGTTAAAGACAGCTCCGATAAATCTCGGAATTGACGAGAATATCAGAATTTACGGCGGCAGAGTTATCTATAACGAAGAAAAGGCGAACTCAACCTATAAATGGAATTTCACCGATGAATTCAAATCCGATATCAAGGCAATGTGGGATATCTGCCGCAAGGATGTCAGAATGTGGAATGCACGCACAAATGTTATTGCAAAATACTGCAACAGATATCTTGATGAAGCATCTCTGCATCTGTCTGTCAAATCTGATGAAATGAATGATGAGCAGTATATTCCAAAAGATTTTTTTCTTGCTCTTGAAAAATGCGGTGTGATAAAAAATCTTGAGGTCGGCAGCCGTTTAGCCTTTGATTTCAAAAACAAAGATATAGTCAAGTGTCTGACAAAAGCGGGTCAGCTTCTTGAGCTTATTATAGCCGTTACGGCGATGGAGCTGAATGACGACGGAAATTCTCTCTATAACGGAGTTGAAACGGGAGTTTACATTGATTGGGACGGTGTTGTCAGCACCGACAGCCGTGTCGATGTCGAAAATGAAATGGATGTCATTCTTATGAAAGGAATGATTCCCGTATTTGTTTCGTGCAAAAACGGAGCGGTTGATTCGGATGAGCTTTATAAGCTTGCGGTTGTTTCCGAACGCTTCGGCGGAAAATATGTCAGAAAAGTTCTTGCCACGACTCAGCTTGATGAAATGGGTTATAAAGCGGAATATATCAGGGCAAGGGCAAAGGATATGGGCATCAGAGTGGTTGAGGATCTTGATGCAATGAGCGAAAAAGAGCTTTGTGATACGGTGGCAAAGTTCTGGATTAAATAAAAAGCGGTACGGTTCATTTCTGAGCCGTACCGTATTTTTAATTCTTTTTCTTTCTGAAACGTATAAGACCGATAATAATCGAAATCAGGTTGAAAATTTCCGTGACAATTCCCGAATATGAGCTGCAGATAACATTGTATATCAGCCACATCAATGAGGTGGGCATTGTCAGCGCACGAAGCTGCTGAGTGTGAGGATTCCACATAACAAACGATGAAATCATCATTGCCGCCATCGGAAGCAGAGAAGCCGGGCTTGTGTAGGTCAGAAGACCGCCTGCACCCGCAAGCAACGAAAATATAATCGGGCAGGCAATGCTGTCAACAAACTTCGACTTACCTCTGAATGAGAACGCAATTGACCTTGTCATTCCCACAAGGTTGCCGATCATTCCTTCGTATGCACCGAGCATAAAATACTGAACTGCAAACAGCATTCCCGAGCAAGCCTGCATAATAACGATTCTTTTGTGTGTTTTCTGCTGGAAAGAAAGCAGAAGAATTGCCGCAGCAAGGAATCCTATGCATTGAGAAACAATGAATGTTGCATCCTTGCCTGAAAAATAATTTTTTATAAAATCCATAATTGCCTCACCATATCATCTTTTTTCACACACAGAGCAGATATATCCCCCGGTTGCATCATAAAACGACAGTTCGTATCCGCTGTCAGAACAAACAATTTTATTCGGCATAATCTCAAATGAAACATCTTTTATATCCGAACCAAGCCCTGTGCCGATGCATTTAAAATATGCCTCTTTGAGAGTCCATATCTCAAAAAAACCTTTTTCGTTCGAGCGGATATATTCAAGTTCTTTTTTTGTTGCAAATTTATCTGCCGCTTTCGGATTGAAATTCTTTATCTTTTCAATATCAATTCCGATTTGCTTATCGGAAACGGCGCATATAACCATATCCGCACTGTGGCTTACGCTGAAATATACGGAAAGATTTTCTGCATAGGGTTTGCCGAAGCTGTTTTTGATAAAAACAATTTCTTCCTGTGCGATGCCGCAGAATTCCGAAACCGCTTTTCTGCAAATATAATCCGATACGATTTTGGAAATTCTTTTCTTTTCATTAACAAATCGCAAAACTTCGCTCTGACGTTCTTTGCTCATTGCATCGAACCAAACATCAAGCTCGCTTTGCGTAACGTCAGATACATTATATTTATATATCTTCATTACCGACCCTCAAAAAAAGCCGACAGATTTTTCCGTCGGCAGAATTTATTAAAGCTCAAAGATTCCTACAACCTCAACCATAAACAGCGAAACGCAGAGACCTACGATAAATCCGCCGATGATTTCGGGAATTGTGTGACCTTCAACCTTCTTGACATCGGGCACATCGTTGCCGCAAACCTTATCTTGAAGGCGGTTGAAGGCGTCTGTCAGCCTGCTTATCGGAAGTCTGACCTTGAATGCATCAAACATAGTGATGAATGCGAAAACACCGCAGGCGGCAAAAACATCGGAGGTGAATCCGCTGTGAAGACCTACGCAACCGCAAAGAGCAATAACCGTTGCTGTGTGTGAGCTGGGCATACCGCCAAGCTTAAAGAGTGTTTCAAGAGTAACTTTTTTTCGCTTGAGACCCTTTCTTTTTGCATTATAATATTTAACAAGATTAATTATAACCTTAATAAGCTGTGCGACAAACCACGATATAAGACATACTATAAATATTCTCATTGACTGACTCCTTTAGGTGCTGTTTAATTAATTCTACACTACTGGCTGAAAAAAAGCAAGCTTTTTGTTGAAATAAGAAACTGCAAAGTGATAAAACACGACAGTTTGTTTTAGATTTGTACCGGAACCGGAAACGTGAACTTAAAATTGATTAATAAACAGAGCCCAAAATCTGCAACCGCATAACCGAATATTCCACGGTTAAAGAAATTATTGCTGCAACGATTTATGAAACTCGGCATCGACGCGGGCATAAAATTTTGCAGATAACATCGCTCGAAGCAGTGTTTTTAACGGGCTTTTTTGTGCAAAAAAAAGAACGTAAAAATTTTTAAAAAAATTTCAAAAAAAGGCTTGACATTATCGGGATGCTTTGTTATAATAGTCAACGTTCCAAGCGAACAGAAACATATGCGAGAGTGGCGGAATCGGCAGACGCGCACGTTTGAGGGGCGTGTGGTAATCCCGTACGGGTTCAAGTCCCGTCTCTCGCACCAGGAGGATTCCGCAAGGAATCCTCTTTTTACTA
>JAZSLR010000117.1:0-26144 GCA_045535475.1 Acutalibacteraceae bacterium
TACGGTCTTGTTGATAAAGTGATCGCTAAAAGATAAGGTGTGACTTCCGATAAATGCATCGGAACAGTCAATTATATAAAAGGGAGATTAACATGCCCAGAGATGACGAAAAGAGGGTTTCCTGCTCGTTCTGCTACAAAACGCAGGACCAGGTAGATAAGCTTATCGCGGGTCCCAATGTATATATATGCAACGAATGCATTGACCTTTGCTGTTCGATAATCGAATCCGAACCCGTTCATAACCACAGCGATATTGATACGGGTTCACTTCCCAAGCCCCACGAAATCAAGGCTATGCTCGATGAATATGTCATCGGTCAGGACAGCGCAAAGGTTGCCCTCAGCGTTGCTGTTTATAACCACTATAAGCGTATCGCAAGCAAGGGCGCAACCGACGTTGAAATCCAGAAGAGCAACATTCTTCTTCTCGGACCGACGGGTGTGGGCAAGACTATGCTTGCGCAGACCCTTGCGAAGATTCTCGACGTGCCGTTTGCGATTGCAGACGCAACAACCCTCACGGAAGCAGGCTATGTCGGCGAGGATGTTGAAAACATTCTTCTGAGAATAATTCAGGCTGCCGATTTTGATATTGAACGTGCTGAAAGAGGAATTATTTATGTTGATGAGATTGATAAAATCGCCCGCAAGAGCGAGAATCCGTCAATAACGAGAGATGTCAGCGGCGAAGGCGTTCAGCAGGCACTTCTCAAGATAATCGAAGGCACGGTTGCGAACGTTCCTCCCCAGGGCGGCAGAAAGCATCCCCAGCAGGAGTTTATTCAGATTGACACTTCAAACATTCTCTTTATCTGCGGCGGTGCATTTGACGGCATCGAAAAGATAATCGAGAAGCGCTCCGAAGGTTCGGCGCTCGGTTTCGGCGCTCAGGTCAAGAGCAAATCCGAATCGGCCAAGGAAAACCTTGTCGGAAAGGTTATTCAGCAGGACCTCGTGAAGTTCGGCATTATTCCCGAGCTTGTCGGCCGTCTGCCCGTAATAACAACGCTCAGAGAGCTTGATAAGGATGCACTTGTCAAGATTCTTACAACTCCGAAGAACGCAATCGTAAAGCAGTATAAAGAGCTGTTCAGACTTGACGGCGTTGAGCTTGAGTTTGATGATACCGCACTTGAAGCGGTTGCGGATAAAGCGCTCGAAAAGAAAACGGGTGCGCGAGGACTGCGCTCAATCATTGAAGGTGTGCTTATGCCCGTTATGTATGACGTTCCGTCGGATACAACGATTGAAAGAGTCTGCATAACCGCATCCAGTGTCAATGACGGTGCGGAGCCGCTCGTTGAACGCAATCCCAACAGCAAAAGAGCAAAGCTCGCACCTCCCCCGAAGGTTACAAAACCCGGTAAAGTAGGATAAATAATAAAAATTACGGACTGTTCAAAGCGAACAGTCCGTTTTGTTATATACATTATATATTATACTCCCGAGTATGCCGAGAAGCCGCCGTCAACAGCGAGAACAACGCCGGTGATGAATCCGGAATACTGCTCATCGCAGAGGAAAACGAGAGCTCCCGTGAGGTCCTCGGGAACGCCGAAGCGGCGCATAGGTGTGTGGGTAATTATCTTGTTTGAACGCTCGGTGAGTGAGCCGTCCTCGTTGTAGAGAAGCTTTGCGTTCTGGTTTGTCGAGAAGAAGCCGGGTGCGATTGCGTTGACTCTGATTCCGACATCCGCAAAGTGAACTGCCATCCACTGTGTGAAGTTTGAGATTGCCGCCTTTGCCGCCGAATATGCGGGAATTCTTGTGAGGGGTTTGAATGAATTCATCGATGAAATGTTGAGAATTGTTGCGTTTTCTCTGCCGACCATATCCTTGGCAAAGCACTGCGTTGTGAGAAGTGTGCCGAGGAAGTTGAGGTTGAAAACAAATTCGATTCCCTTTGCGTCGAGGTCAAAGAAAGTTTTTATGCCCTCTGCCTTTTCAGCCATATCCTTGAGCTCAAGAGTATCCTTTGTTGTTGTGCCGAGAGGGGAGTTTCCGCCCGCACCGTTGATAAGGATATCGCAAACGCCAAGCTCTGCGGTAACCTTTGCCTTTGCTGCTTCAAGGCTTTCTGTTTCAAGAACATTGCATCCGACAGCGAGAGCTGTGCCGCCCTCTGCTGTTATTTCGTCAACAACCTTCTGTGCTGCCTCTTCTCTCAGGTCAAGAACAGCAACCTTGACGCCGAGCTTTGCGAGGTCTTTTGCAAAACCGCTGCAAAGAACACCGCCGCCGCCCGTTATAACGGCCACTCTGCCTTTTAAATTATCGTGAAACATTTCAGTCTGCTCCTTCCGTAATTTCGATTGGTTTGCCGCTCTTTGAGGATTCATAGCAAGCCGCAACAATCATTGCCGCTCTGCCGCCCTCAACGGCATCAATTTCGAATTTATCGCCTGATTTCAGGCAGTAATAATAATCGTCAATAAGTACGGAATGCCCCGAGCCCCAGTAATGCTGACCGTGATATACGGCATCGGTCTTGCTTGTGATTTCGGTAAAATTTCCGTCTTTTTCTATTGAATAAAGCTTTTCACCTTCGATACGGAGTTTTCCGTTTTCAAGGGATATTTCAATGAATACATCGGAGTTTTCGGCGTAAGCAAGTGTTGCATAGAATATAGCCGAAGTTCCGTTTTCAAGCTCTAAAAGTGCGCTTGCGGTGTCTTCAACCTCTATTATACCACCGAGCTTGTCGGTTGAAACGTGAGCGGTAACTTTTCTGCACTTTCCGCCGAGATATTGCACCAGGTCCATTGTATGAATAGACTGGTTTATCAGCACGCCGCCGCATTCTTTATCAAGAGTGCCGTGCCAGTCGTCGCTGTAATATTTTTCGTCACGCATCCAGGTAACGAAAGCTCTGACAGATTTGACCGCGCCCATTTCGCCCGAATCAATAATGCGTTTTGCTTCGCGTACGCAGGCGTTATATCTGTTCTGAAAGCAGATTCCGAGCTGTTTTCCGCTTGCCTTTTCGGCAAGGCGAAGCTCCTCAATCTCTTTCATTGAAACCGAACAAGGCTTTTCAAGAAGAACGTTTATGCCCTTTCCGAGCGCCTTGATTGCCATAGAAGTGTGGAGATAATGCGGAGTGCATATGTGAACGCAGTCAAGCGCTTCGCTTTCAAGAAGAGTATCAAAGTCATAATATGCTTTTGCGCCGAATTCCTCGGCTTTTTTATCTGCCCTTTCGGGTTTTATATCCGCAACTGCAACAATTTCGGTATCGGGATTATCCTTAAGCGCATTGAAATGCATAACCGAAACATTTCCGCAGCCGATAACGGCAACTTTCATAGTGAAGTTCCTTTCGATAAAGGGTAATCAGAATGTTGATGACATATCGCTCTGGACTGTTGCAACAACATTGTCTTTTTCTGCCTTGCCTGCCGCAATCTTCTTCTGAAGCTCTGCGTAGTAGACATCTTCGTCAACGGGAAGCTCGATTTCCTTGCCGAGCCAAGCGGAAAGGTGAGCTGCGTTGGAGATTGAAAGGCCTCTGATGCCTTCTTCGCCCTTTGCGATAAGCTCTTCGCCTCTGAGAACAGCTGCTGCAAACTTATTGCAGACCTCGGAATGCTGCTTGTTTCTGCCGTCTGTTTCAACGTCAATCCATTCGCCATCAACCCATCCGAAGCCTTCTTCTGCGGTTGCACAATGCTCCGAAACTCTGCCTTCAAGCTTGTAAAGACGAAGCTTGTTATCCTCGCAGACGAGCTTGCCGCCATCAAGAGTGATTTCAAATCTGTTTGTGCCGGGGCAGTCGCCGGTTGATGTTATGAACGTACCGGTTGCACCGTTTGCGTATTCAACGTAAATTGTAACGTCATCCTCAACCTCGATGTCGTGCCACTTGCCCTCGTGGATGAAAGCGTTGACCTTGACGGGCAGACCGCAAATCCACTGCCAGAGGTCGAGGTTGTGGGGGCACTGGTTGAGCAGAACGCCGCCGCCTTCGCCCTTCCAGGTTGCACGCCATCCGCCTGAATTATAGTATGCCTGAGTTCTGTACCAATCGGTGATAATCCAGTTTACTCGTCTGATTTCGCCGAGTTCGCCGCTCTGAACGAGTTCGCGCATTTTTCTGTAAACGCAGTTTGTTCTCTGGTTATACATAATGCCGAAAACAAGGTCTGTCTTTGCGGCGGCATCGTTCATCTCACGAACCTGCTTTGTGTAAACGCCTGCAGGCTTTTCTGTAAGAACATGAACACCCTTCGAGAATGCATACTGAGCGATGGGGGAGTGGTCATAGTGGGGAGTTGCGATGAGAGCAACGTCAACCTCGCCGCTGTCGATGAGTGCTTCTGCGCTGTCAAAGGTCTTGAGAGAAGGCATAGCCTTCTTTGCGGCTTCGAGTCTTTCGGGGTTGATATCCGCAACGGCGGTGATGCGAAGCTCCTTGTGGTTGCCCTTGAGGTGCATATTGATGTGTGACATACCCATATTACCCACACCGATGATGCCGAATCTTACGGGCTGAATCTTGGCTTCGATAATATTGTGGATTGCCGAGCAAGCTGCGGCAAATGAAGTCATATTGTCGGGATAAACGAACTTCTTGTTCATCGCGTTTGCGGTTGCATCGTCGGGTTCAAGGTCATCAAGACCCTCAAAGACTCTGAGATGAGGCTCAACCGAAAGGAAATAAACGCCTTCTTTATCGTCAAGCATACGCATAATATCTTCAATATGACCGTCGCCTTCGCCTGCGGGAACAACGGTATCAATCTCTGCGATGCAGTCCTTGACGTGGAAATATGTAACGTAATCCTGAAGAAGCTTGAAGCCTTCAAGAGTGTCCGAGCCGCACTGAATGTAGTTTGACGGGTCAAAGATGCAGCCCATTCTCTTGCCGAAATGCTCGGCAAGCTCAAGACATCTTTCTGTTATATCGCCGTAAATGCCTTTTTCGTTTTCGTGACAGCAGAGAATGCCGCGCTCGTTTGAATAATCGACCATAGCATTGAGCCTTGCATATACTTCGTCCTTATATTCTTCACGGCTCTGACCCTTTGTGAAGAAGAAACTGAACATTCTGATATATTTTGTTTCAAGCACTTTTGCAACCTCAACGGTTTGCTTGAAAGCTTCAAAATGAGGAGCAAAATCGTCGTCGATTTCGATTTTGCCGTAGTGAGAGCCGATTGAAGAAACCTTGATTCCGTTATCGTCAAGGAGCTTTTTGAGGTCCTTTGCCTCATCAACGGTGAAGTTGGAGATGTTCTTTCCGTTAACGTTGCGAAGCTCGATGTATTCGATACCGTTAGCCTTGCAAGCGGCTATCTGCTCAAGAATATCGGGCGATGCTTCGTCTGCGAATGCTGAAAATAAAAATTTTGCCATAAAAATATCCTCCCAAGGTTATTTTTGTCTGTATAGATTTATTTTACCATTTTTAAATGAGATTGCAAGTGTTAATAATAAGAAATATTTTAAACCGCAAACAGAATATGAAGATTGCGGATTTCGGAGTCGGGGATATTGCTGTTGACCGCATAAGCGTGACCCTCTGCCGAGTTTCCCGAAAAATCCGAAAGACCCTGATTTTTTATTTCTGCAATTATATCCGAACAGATTTTTTCAACCGTTTCCGATTTTTTGACGGTTTCGCATTCTCCGTTTTCGCTTGTAATAAGATATTCCATAGACGTTGCAAGGCTTGAAAGCAACGGAAGTTCACGCAACGCACGGAAGCTCCATTTATAGTAGGGCATATAGACTTTGTTGAGCAAAAAAGCGCAGTTCATTGCACTTTTTACAAACTCAAAAATTGCGAGCTGTGCGGCGGCACTTTCGCCGTGTGAGAGGCATCGGGGATAGTTATACTGACCCGACTGCCCCATTATCAGCAGGTTCCCTGCAAGCTTTTTAAGCCTGACATTTTCGGGCATTTTTGAAAGATGATTCCGTATTTCCGTAACCATTCCTAGGTCGTCACGGAAAATTCTTCCGTTGACCGCTTCCGCAAGCGAATATTCGGGGATTGAAAACCACTCACGGGTTGAAAGGATTCCGTTTCTGCTGCCCGTTTTGGATTCGAAAAAATCACCGATTGAGATAACACCCGTACGGCGTCCGCCGACGGGGTTCATTATGCATCGTTTATATCCCATAAATTCTTTCGGTAAAGAATTATAAGCCTTTTCAAGCAAAAAAGCCGTACGTCTGTCAATGATTTCTCCGTCGGGAATGAATATGCAGAAACCGGGTTCAAAATCGTGGTCGGCAGAAATTTCATCGTCAAATCCGAAGCATTCCGAGCCGCTTCCGCACAACCCGACGGCAAGCATTGATTCGATTTCCGCAAATTGTGAATGAATCATCGGAGCGCCGTGTTCAATATAAAATTTTTCGGAAAGCTCAAGACCTTTCATAAATCTTTTTTGACCTTCTTTCGAGTTCTTTCTGATAGAAAAAGTAACCGTAATACCCGAAAACCGATGAGCATTTCTGGCACACGAAAGCATAGTTTCCATCGGTTTCGCTTATGCACGAATCGAGAAGTGACATCGCTTTTTCAAGATATTCAGTGATGATTTTTTCTGCATTTTCAAGACCCAGCTCAGCCTCTGCGGCATTTGCCATATTAAGGTATGTTACGGCTGTTTCAGGCTCTCCGCCGTCAACATTTTCCATAACGCTGAGAGCTTTTTTATAAAGCTCATCTGCACGTGAATATTCTTTTAAATCAACAAGAGCAAGCGCCATATTGTTGTAAAGACCGCCGAAGCGCGCGTCGTTTTCGTCAAGATTTGATTCGTAAATTATCTTCGCCTTTTCGAAAAGAGGGACAGCCTTTCCCGACATACCGAAGGCTTTGTAAACCGTTGCGGTGTTGAGATAGGTTGTTGCCGCGCCGATGTTGTCGGCTAACCCCTCACGGTCGATTATGCCGAGAGCGGCGTTTGCACAAGCAATTGCGTTTTCTTTTCTGCCAAGCTTTCTGTAAAGTCCCATAAGCTCGTTGCGAATCAAAAGCATCGCGCGTGTATCTCTGCCGGCTTCGGCTTCGGACAGCCAGTAGAGCAGATGCCTTTCTGCCGCTGGATAATCGTCCTTTCCGAGATATCCGTCAAGCTTTTCAAGAATTCTGGTTATATCCACGCAAATTCCCTCCCTTTTTTATTGTTATACTTAATTCTACCACAACCGCAGAGCCAAAACAATCATTTAACGGTGTTTTTATTGCGAATGTAAAACAGCCGGAATCCCGATGCTTTATCGGGGCTCCGGCTTGTGATTTTTATATAAGAGTATACTCTGTATCTGCTTGCGTGTCAAAAGAAACGGTGTTGCCGTCTTTTTTAAACGGAACCTCTTTCTTATCCGATTCTCTTACCACAGACTTTATATCGGAATATTCGACATTGCACGCTCTGCCTTTAAGACTCTTGATTTTCAGCGATGTAACTTTTCCGTTTTTGTTTTCAGCCGAAACAAGAAAAGCACCGTCTGCACGAAGATTTTCAAATGAAGCATTCATTTTTTTATCCCAGCAAGGGAAGATTCTGATAACGCCTTCGTAGCTTTGCATAAGCATTTCATTGACGGTTGCAGGAACCGTTGTAAGATGCTCAATGCCGCCGCCGTGATGACGGAAAAGCCTGTTCGGAAGTCCGAATTCTTTTATGTTCTGATGTATTCCTTCAATCAGAAATTCGGGATTCACGCCGATTCTCGCGCCTGCGGGAAGGTATGAATTCGAACCGTTATCGTCAAGACGTCTGTCATTGATAAAATATGTATTCCTTGCAATTCTGAGAAGCTTTTCCCCTGAAGAAAATCCTATTTGCGAAGCGGGATAGATATGCTGAAGACCGACGGTATTGTCATCTCTCCAACGTATTCCTCTTTTTGAGTAGCGGAAGCATTTTTTGCCGCGCTTTATGAATGTGGGGAAGTCGCTTAAGTTTTCAATGATATCCTCCCATAAGGCATATTTTTCGGCATTAAGACCGAGTTCTTTTGCCATATTGTAAACGCCGTTGAAAAGCAGTTTCACAAGGCCGAGAGAATTTATCGCGTTAACGGCTTCAATCTGACCCTTGTGAGTGATGTATCTGAATTTCTCACCGCGGTAATAGGGGATTTCGTGCGCAGCGTCATTTTTTATTACATATCTGCCTTTTTTCTTGACGAGATAATCCTCCCAGAAAGCAGCGGTGTTCAAAACAAAATCATAGTAGTTTTCAATTGCATATTCTTTGTCATATGTTGAAAACCAATGCATTATGGGGATTACGCAGGCATAAGCGGCGTGGCTCTTCTGACCCAAAAAAAGTATGCCGTGCTCCTTGCAGTCCTTCTGAGTATAAACGTCAAGCGCCTTCGGTCCGAAGCTTACGGGAAGAGCGTATCCGTTACATCCGAACAGCTTTGCAAACTTTTCTGCATTTTCCGACATCTCGTTAACGGGAGCCATATAGCCGTCAAACAGCTCGGGATGATTGGCGGAAAATATGCAGTAATAGGGAGCCTCGTAGTTATAATTCATATGATAATCTCCTGCCCAGGGGAAGAAATCATCTGTTATAAAATTGCCGAATAATCCGGGCGGAAACTCTTTATTGCCCATACATCCCGCAAGGTGATAAAGGCTTGAATTATAGAATTTTTCAATTTCCTTATCTTCCAGAGTTACCTTGGATGCAGAGAAGAAGTTTTTCCATTTTTCCTGCGTTCTTGCTTTGTCTTGCTCATAATCGCAATGCAAAGCCATATCAATACCCTTGTCGGCATATTGGCTGTCATCAAAATTTGTTACAACCGAAATGCAGTAGCGTACAAACTTAAACCCATCGGCTTTGCTTGTATCTATTTTTCTGCAGCAAACGATAACGGCCGACTCTCTGTCAACCTCCTCGCCGTTGAATTTACGCAGATAACAGTTAACGCCCCTGTTTGCAAACTCGGAATTGACCGAATTGCAGGTGTCGGGAATTTTGATATCAACTGCGGGAATTTCCTCCGAATCGGGTGCTTTGATTTCAAAATAAATAAGATTTTCGGGGGCAACAAAAAACTCCATTCCGATGTTGCCGAATCTGCAATCAAGAAGTCCTTTGTCAAAATACTGCTTTATATTATATTTGGACAAATCAACATTATTAATCCGCAGACTGCCCACGGTTTTTATTCCGCCGTCTTTATGCGCACCGGGAGTGAATTTCCAGAAATCGCATTTTGAAATATGAATGATAAGGTCCTTTTCGTCATTGTCGAAAACAACCCCGAGGTCACCGTTGCCGCACATTGCACCGGCAGGTATTTTATAAACAATATTGCCGCCGTCGGTATTAACGGGTTTTGAAGTTATTTCGTTAAAATATGTATTCATTATTTATCACCAACCTTTTTAAATATTACAACTGTTTTTGCTTGCAGTCAAGCGTTCGGGATATAATAATTCAAGAAAATCAACAAGTATTAACGACGGCGCTCTGTTGCTGTAAATTTGCTGTATACAATCGGATTGTTTTGTGATAAAATTATTCTATCAAGCTTAAGGAGGCGCTGTATGAATTACAGAAAGGATAAATACGGCAACGATCTGTCTGTTTTGGGCTTCGGATGTATGCGATTCCCGAAAAAGAAGGGCAAAATTGATATGGAAGAAACCGAGAGGCAGATAATGTCGGCGGTCAATAACGGCATCAACTATTTTGATACAGCCTATATATATCCCGGCAGCGAAGCTGCTTTGGGTGAAATATTCAGCAAGAACGGCATCCGTGATGAGGTTTATATTGCAACGAAGCTTCCGAATTATCTTATAAGAAGCAAGGAAATGCTGGATAAATTTTTCAATGAGCAATTGAAACGGCTTCAGACCGACCACATTGATTATTATCTGATGCATATGCTGCCTGATACAAAAACGTGGAACAGACTGAAAGGTATCGGCATTGAAGAGTGGATTGCGGAGAAGAAGGCAAGCGGGGCAATCAGACAGATAGGATTTTCATATCACGGAAATTCCGATATGTTTTGCCAACTGCTGAATGCTTATGACTGGGATATGTGTCTGATACAGTATAACTATATGGATGAGAATTCTCAGGCGGGAAGACGCGGCTTGAAGCGTGCAAATGAAAAAGGAATCCCCGTTATGATTATGGAGCCGCTTCGTGGCGGAAAGCTTGCAAATAATCTTCCTGATGAAGCAAAACAGATTTTTGATAATTATAAAATCAAGCGCACTCCTGCGCAGTGGGCATTCCGCTGGCTCTGGAATCAGCCCGAGGTGACCGTTGTGCTGTCGGGTATGAATTCCGACGAAATGGTAGCGGATAATATCCGGACGGCTTCAACCGTTGAAATCGGCGAGATGGGTCCCGAAGAGGAATCAATGCTTCAGAATGTTGTAAAATCCATCAGTGCAAAGATGAAAGTCGGCTGCACCGGCTGCGGATATTGTATGTCGTGTCCCAAGAATATTAACATTGTCAGAATTTTTGAGGCGTATAACCGACGCTTTTCCGACAAAAAATTCAATGCATTTACGGATTATATTATGTGCACTGCTATGAGTGAGAATTCGGCTCCTGCATCCGCTTGTGTCGGATGCGGTAAATGCGAAAAGCATTGCCCTCAGAGCATTGAAATCCGCAAGCATCTCAAAGATATCGAAAAAGAGTTTGAAGGACCGGTTTATAAAGTTGCACGCAAGGTTTTGTCACTGATTTCGAAATCATAAAGACAGCATAAAAGCATATATTAACCGACACCCGAATTTCCGAGCGGGGTTCGGGTGCTTTTTATTGATTACGGATGTTAAACTGTTTGAATTCCGTGATGACGACGCCGATACCGCAAATAAGAATATATTACAGAATTACCGTTTCAATTTAACTTCTGACATCCGAAAGTCTTGACAAAAACGAAGAGCGTGATATAATTAGTTAAACAATATTGAATTTAAAGGAACCAGCTGTCTGCAGAGGATGTTGGTTCCTTTATGTTTTTTTCAGGAAAAGACGAAGAATATACATTATCATAAAAGGAGACTGCATTATGGAAATTCAACTTCAGGAGCTCATTGACCAGATAAAAAAAGACGGTGTAGAGGCGGCGGAAATTCAGGCTGAAGCTATACTTGAATCTGCAAAAGCAGAGGCCGAAAAAATCATCTCTGATGCACAGGCTCAGGCTGATAAAATTATGGCTGATGCAAAAAGTGAAAATGCAAAGACTGTTAAATCGGGCGAAGATGCGCTCCGTCAGGCAGGTCGCAATCTGCTTATCTCTTTCAGAGAGAGCATTGCGAGAGAGCTTAAAGCCATTGTATGTGAAAAGGTTGTTTCGGCTTATTCATCGGATGCCTTTGCAAAGCTTATTATCAATGCGGTTGAATGCTGGGCAGGCAAGCCTGAAGCAGAGGATATATCCTTAATTTTAAACAGCAATGACCTTGCAAAGCTTGAAGAGGCTCTTCTTTCAGAGCTTAAAGCAAAAATGCTCGGCGGTGTTACCCTTAAAGCAAACGATAATTTTGACGGCGGATTCCGCATTGCAGTAAATAACGGTGCGGTTTATTATGATTATTCCGCCGAGGCTGTGACAGATATGCTGTCAAACTATTTAAGCCCTAAAGTTACGGAACTTTTGAAAGAGGCTGAATAATTATGGCTGAGTATTATTTGATATCACAATTACCGTCTTTGGACGGAATTGGCGAAAATATGCCGTTGCCTATTACCGAGGAGCGTTTTTTAGACTTATGCAACCGATTTTTAGGGAAAAAGGCACTGAACGAAATAAAAAAACTGACACTTTCTCCGGAAAGGAATTACGAAAAATCCGATTCGGCTTTGGTTGAAGCCTGGAATGAAGGCGAGCGGAATTTACGGCTTGCACTCGCTAAAGTCCGTGCAGACAAAATGAAAAAATCATTTGATGCGGGAAATAAAAACCTGCCTGTCGGACTTGTAAAGGCAGCGAATGAAGCGGCAGAAACGGAAAGTCCTCTGGAAGCGGAAAAGTTTTTGAATCTTTACCGTTTGAAATTTTTGGAATCTCTCAGACCGATGGATAGCTTTTCAGATGATTTTATATTTTATTATGGGCTTAAATTGAAGTTGATTTTGCGGATAAGGCAATTTGATGCGGACACAGGAAAAAACGCATACAGAAATCTTTACAACTCCATTTTGAACGGAGACAGATCGGAGGCTGCACAATGATCGAAAATAAAGGCAAGGTTGTAAGCATTAACGGAAACTTGGTATCTGTCGAATTTGAAGGCAATGTTTCCATGAATGAAATATGTTATGTTAAAGTAGATGATACGGCACTTAAAAGCGAGGTTATCCGTATCCGAGGCAATGTCGCACAGATTCAGGTTTATGAAATGACAAACGGCATTAAATGCGGAGATGAAGTTGAATTCACGGGTGATATGCTTTCTGCTCAGCTTGGCCCCGGACTTCTCGGCCAGGTTTACGACGGTCTGCAGAATCCTCTGCCCGTTTTAGCCGAGCAGGCAGGCTGGTTCCTTGAAAGAGGAATTTATGCAGACGGATTGAATGCCGAAAAAAAGTGGGAATTTACACCCACCGCAAAAATCGGCGACACTCTGCGTGCAGGTGAGTATATAGGAACAGTTCCCGAAGGACCGTTTGTCCATAAAATTTTTGTTCCTTTCTATCTTCTCGGCAATTACTCCTTGAAGTCAATCGCAGATAAGGGTGAATATACAGTAAACGAAACCGTTGCCGTTCTTTCGGATGAAAGAGGCAGAGAAATTCCCGTTTCGATGTCATTTAAGTGGCCCGTAAAGAGAGCTGTTAAATGTTACAGCGAAAGACTGGCACCCGTTGAAACAATGGAAACAAAGGTGCGTCTTATCGATTCCTTCTTCCCCGTTGCAAAGGGCGGAACTTACTGCACTCCCGGTCCCTTCGGTGCAGGTAAAACAGTTTTACAGCACACAACCTCGAAATATGCGGATGTTGATATTGTTATCATTGCTGCCTGCGGTGAGCGTGCAGGTGAAGTTGTTGAAACAATAACCGAATTCCCCGAGCTTACCGACCCGAAAACAGGCCGTTCGCTTATGGAACGCACCATTATTATTTGTAACACTTCTTCTATGCCCGTTGCATCCCGAGAAGCATCGGTTTACACCTCGGTAACACTTGCGGAATATTACCGTCAGATGGGACTTAATGTTCTTCTTCTTGCCGACTCAACATCACGCTGGGCGCAGGCTCTTCGTGAAATGTCCGGCAGACTTGAAGAAATTCCCGGTGAAGAAGCATTCCCCGCATATCTTGAATCCTATATCGCCGCTTTCTATGAAAGAGCAGGCTGTGTACGTCTTCCCGACGGAAGCAAAGGCTCCGTTACAATCGGCGGCACGGTTTCTCCCGCAGGCGGTAACTTTGAAGAACCCGTAACTCAGGCAACCCTCAAGGTTGTCGGTGCATTCCACGGTTTATCCCGTGAACGCTCCGATGCAAGAAAATATCCCGCAATCGACCCGCTTATTTCCTGGTCAAAATATAAGACGGTTACAGATTCCGCAAAATCGGCTTTCTGCAAAAACATTCTCCTTCACGGCGACGAAATCGGTTCAATGATGAAGGTTGTCGGCGAAGAAGGCACAAGCCTTGATGACTATATTATCTATCTCAAATCGGAAATGCTTGATTCCGTTTATCTTCAGCAAAACTCTTTTGACCTGATTGATGCAAACTGCAGTACTGCACGTCAGCGTTATGTTACGGATAAACTGATATATGTTTTAGGCAGTGAGTATGAGCTGAACGATAAGGACGAAGCACGAGGCTTCTTTAACTGTATGCGTCAGAAGTTTATTGACTGGAATTACACGGAATTTGAAATCGATGCTTTTAAGAATGTTGAGTCTGAAATTGATGTGCTTTATAAAGAACGCAACGGGAAAATCAGCAGCGAGGCAGAGTTTTTGTTAAAGGACGGTGAGTAAGAATGAATAAAGTATTTAACCGAATCGAATCTATCACCGGAAATGTTATTACCGTAAAGGCAGCAGGTGTTCGATATAACGAATTGGCTCAGATAAACACCCGATTCGGCAAATCCCTTGCACAGGTCAATAAGATTGAGGGAGATGTTGTTTCGCTTCAGGTCTTTGCAGGCGGTCAAGGCATTTCCACAGGCGATGAAGTGCGATTTTTAGGTCACGAAATGAGAGTATCTTTCAGCGATGATTTGTTAGGCCGTATTTTCAACGGTTCGGGTGAACCGAGAGATAAAGGTCCCGCACTTACGGAGAATATGAAACCCATCGGCGGCCCCTCCGTTAATCCTACCAAACGCATTCTTGCAAACCGAATGATGAGAACAAACATCCCTATGATTGATATGTTCAATACATTGGTTGTTTCGCAGAAGCTGCCGATTTTCTCGATTTCGGGTGAACCTTATAACCAGCTTCTTGCCCGTATTGCAATGCAGGCTCAAGCAGATGTAATAGTGCTGGGCGGTATGGGTCTGAAATATGATGATTTTCTGTATTTTAAGGATGAGCTTTCAAAGGGCGGTGCGTTAAGCAAAACTGTTATGTTTATCCATACAGCCTCAGACCCCACCGTTGAATGTATGATGATTCCCGATATGGTGCTTGCGGTTGCTGAGCAATTCGCTTTGCAGAATAAGGACGTATTGGTTCTTCTTACAGATATGACAAACTTTGCCGATGCTATGAAGGAAATTGCCATTACTCAGGAACAGGTACCTTCTAACCGTGGATATCCGGGCGATCTTTATTCCCAGCTTGCAGCCCGATATGAAAAGGCAGTTGACTTTGCATCTTCAGGTTCCGTCACGGTTTTGGCAGTTACAACAATGCCCGGTGATGATGTAACACATCCCGTTCCCGATAATACGGGCTATATCACCGAAGGTCAGTATTATCTCAAAGGCGGACGCATTGAGCCGTTTGGCTCACTTTCGCGATTGAAACAGAATGTAAACGGCAAAACCCGTAAAGACCACAGAGCCCTTATGGACGCTATGATTCGTATGTATTCTTCTTTTAAAGAAACTCTGGAAAAGAAAAATATGGGCTTTGCAATGAGCCGCTGGGACGAAAAGCTGCTGAAATACGGCAAGCTTTTTGAAAACAGGCTGATGGATTTATCGGTAAATCTGTCGCTTGAAGAAGCTCTCAATTCAGGATGGGAAATTTTGGCTGAATGTTTTGAAAAAGACGAAACCGGAATAAAGTCAGACCTTACTGATGAATTTTGGCCTGTTAAGTAAGGAGGGCTGTTATTTTGGCAAAGATCAAACTGACAAAAAACGAGTTAAAGGTACAAAAGGACGCCCTCAAAATGTACCGGAGATATTTGCCTACTCTGACACTTAAAAAGCAACAGCTTCAAGCAGAAATCCGCACTATTGAAGCCGAGGCTAAAGCAGTGAGAAAAGAAAGAGAAGAGCTTGAAAAAGGATTTGATTCTTGGATTGCTGTTTTCAGCGAAAAAGATGCTTTCCCCGAAGGAATACTCACTGTAAGCAATATACGCAAAGGTCAGGGAAATATTGCGGGTGTTGCGATTCCTACCTTTGAAGGCGCAGATTTTTCCAGAAGCGACTATGATTTATATGAAACTCCGCTTTGGGTTGACATAGCCGCAAATCATATGGAAAAAGCAATGTCGCTCGACCTTGAAGCAGAAGTGTTAGACGAGCAGGTCAGACTTCTTGAGCAGGAGCTTCGCGCAACTTCACAAAGAGTCAACCTGTTTGAAAAGGTTAAAATCCCCGAAACAGAGGAAAACATAAAAAAAATATCAATTTATATGGCGGACCAGCAGGTCAGCGCCGTAGTTCGTTCAAAAATATCAAAGCGCAAAATAGCGGCTCGCAACGAAACATCTTCCGGAACGGAGGTGTATTCGTTATGATCGTACCTATGAAAAAAGTTTCTCTCATAATAATGGGAAATAAAAAATCCGAAACACTCAAAAAGCTCCGCGAGCTCGGTATTCTTCATATTGAAGCGGTTGAAGGAACGGGCAAAAAACTCGAAGAGCTTAAAGAAAGAGTTTCTTTGCTTGAAAGTGCACTTTTCAGCATATCGGAAAAGAAAAACAAAAAGGTAAAGCAAGAAAATATTAATGCTGCAAAGTCAGTTTCGGTATCAAAAGAAATCGTTGCTCTTGAGGATGAAAAAAAGCTTTGTTCAGCTGAAAAAATCACTCTTGCCACAGAGCTTGACCGACTTTCGGATTGGGGAGAGCTTGAGCCCGAAAAACTTGATGCTTTAGCCGAAAAGGGCATCGATATTTCGTTTTATGAAATGCCGAAATCCGAATACGAGAATCTCGGTGAAAGCGTAAAAACCCTGTCTCTTCAAAAAACAAAATCTTCCGTGAAATTCCTGCTGATTAAATCAGGAATCGAAGGAGAGTCAGAGATTGTTGATTCATTAAAAGCATACCTACTTGAAATACCATCAATATCAACGGCTGAATTAAACCAAAAAACCGAAGAATTAAATAATCGCATCAAAGAGATTGATGAAAAGATTTCATCTTTTGCAGGCTGTGCCGACAGCATAAAGAAGGCAATCAAAATCTGCGAAAAAGAGATTGAATTCGAGGTTTATGCAACCGGTATGGCAAGTGAAAATCTGTCAGCTGACGGTAAATCAGTTGCGTATTTCACGGGATATGTCGAAGAAGAAAATCTTGACCGTCTGAAAAAGACGGCAAAGGAGAACTTCTGGGGTCTTCTTGTTGAAGAACCCACCGAAGAGGATAACGTACCAACCAAGCTCAAAAACAACAAGTTTGTAAGTCTTATCTATCCGTTGACCGACTTCCTCGGCACGGTACCCGGATATTTCGAATATGATATTTCCGGTTGGTTTCTGGGATTTATCCTCATCTTCTTCGGCATCATCTTCGGTGACGGCGGCTACGGACTGCTGATTTGTGCAGTCACGGGAATTCTGATTGCAAAATCACTTGCATCAAAGAAAAAAATCTCCCCCGCATTTTTGCTTATAGGTCTTTTCGGACTTTCTACAATTCTTTGGGGCACTCTTACCTGCACGTGGTTCGGTCTTTCTCCCGAACAGCTGCCCGAATGGCTGAAAAGCTTGTCGGTTCCCTTTATTTCCAACGTTTATGCCGACAAAATCTGGTATCCGCCTTGGACTAACGGCGAATACGGACTCACAACCGCACAGAATCTGCAGATATTCTGCTTCTCGTTGGCTCTTGTTCAGCTGACTGTGGCGCACATCAAGGTTGCTGCCCGAAACAGAAAATCAATCAAGATTCTCGGAGATATCGGTTCAATAATGCAACTTATCGGCATATTCTATGTGGTGCTGAGCTTCGTTGTAAACGCTCAGGTTTTCCCGTTTGGTCTTGTGATAAGCGGTATTCCCGTTGGTACTGTTGCACTTGTGCTTGTTATAGCGGGCTTCGTTATGAGCTTCGTATTCTCGAACTATGACGGAAGCATCGGCAAATCAATTCTTGAAAGCCTTAAGAATATTGTTTCCGTTCTGCTCGGTGTTGTCAATGTTTTCTCGGATATAGTTTCATATATCCGTCTTTGGGCAGTCGGTCTTGCCGGTGCGGCAATATCCGCAACCGTCAATGAGCTTGCAAGCCCCTTGCTTGGCAACTTCTTGTTTATGATAATTGCAATAGTGCTTCTCGTGTTCGGTCACGGACTGAATATGATACTGAATGTTCTTTCGGTTATCGTTCACGGAATCAGACTCAACACATTGGAGTTTTCATCGCATCTTGATATGTCCTGGAGCGGACATAAATTCAAACCTTTTGAAGAACAAATTGAAAATTAAGGAGAGTTATTATGAATTTAGGATTATTAGCAACAGCTCTGGCAATGGGTATTGCCGCAACAGGTTCTGCAATCGGCATCGGCATTGCAGGTCAGGCATCAATCGGTGCTTGGAAGAAGTGTTATATGAGCAACAAAGCCGCACCGTTTATTCTTACCGTTTTTGCGGGTGCACCTCTTACACAGACTATCTACGGTTTCCTTCTTATGCAGCAAATGAGCTCATCAGATGCAGACCCCGCATTTCTCTTCGGTCTCGGAATTGCATCAGGCGTTGCAATGGCGGTTTCTGCTTTTGTTCAGGGTAAAGCAGGTGCTGCAGGTGCAGATGCTCTGGCTGAAACAGGTAAAGGCTTCTCACAGTACATCACCGTTGTCGGTCTTTGCGAAACCGTTGCGCTGTTTGCACTCGTTTTCAGTATGGTAGCTCTGGGTTAAAAATCTTAATCAAAGTGAAAACCGCTTTATAAAAAACGACGGATTAAAACCCCGTCGTTTTTTATTTCAAAACTTTCAAATAAATCAAAAATTAACATTAATAAATCCCGAATCGATTGCAACAATAATAAATCAAAAGCAAAATGAAGCAAAGGGGTGCAAACGAAATGTCAAAGAATAATTCAGTTGTTCCTCAGGCAAGAGCCGCTCTTGACCGGTTCAAGACGGAAACTGCAAGAGAAGATGACGTTCGAATTCCTCTCAAATAAAGACTACTTAATTTTTGACAAAACAGTTCAATATAATTTATTTAAAAGCTGCTTTTTCTGCTGAAAAGGCGGCTTTCTTATTGCAAGGGATGTATATGGGTTGTTACTGAACCGAAAACGGAGGTTTGCTGAAGAAAAATACTGAAACAG
Organism: Acutalibacteraceae bacterium; assembly: GCA_045535475.1. Taxonomy (GTDB): domain Bacteria; phylum Bacillota; class Clostridia; order Oscillospirales; family Acutalibacteraceae; genus CAG-177. The sequence goes on from JAZSLR010000117.1 coordinate 18,683, forward strand.
AGCAAATTTTTATATTAAAAAACAACCTCCTCAAAAGTGTGATATGTCGGTGAAGTTGCACAAAAGTTATTTACATTTTACTTCAATAATGTTAAAATAAAATAACAACAGCGTTTTGCTGCAGAAAGAGGTTGTTCTTTATGAAAAAAATGCTTATGCAGGTTGTTTCGCTTGTATTGGTTATGTGTCTTATTATGCCTTCGGTTTATGCGACGGCGGATACTCAGACAAGCTATGATTCTGTCGCCGATTATGTTGCCGAAGTACAGGCAGAAGAAGATACCGATTTAAAAATCACTTTCGGCAGAGTGATAAACGGTATCAGCAATTTCTTTCTCAATGACCTTCTGGGTACGGTGTTAAAGCTGATTCTTCCTGATTCGGCCGCAGTTGCGGATTATGAGAAGTTCAGTATTGATGAATATGATAATTTCTACGAAGGAACCGTAACCTTTATTGATGAGCCTCAGGGCGAAAAGGTGTGGAGTCTGGGCTACGGTAAGGCTTCTGTTCTTCCTTCGGATTTCGGCGAAAAAGAATATGCAAAGGGTGCATATCTTCCCTATGTTTTCGGCAACGATATGTATACCGATGAGGATGGTGTGAAGGAAGACCTTATGGCAAGAGCAATCGTTATGAATGACGGCTCGGGCAGAGGCAACGTTGTGTTTATTGCCCTTGATGCAATGGGATTTGCCAATGCGGACGTAAGGCTTGTGCGTGAGGGTCTCAAAGACCTTGCGGAGGAATACAATATCGTCAGCATCAACGTTTCCTGCACCCATATTCATACCGGTATCGATTCCCAGGGTGTGTGGACAGACCCCATCGGCTGTATAATCAACAACTCGTTCAGCAAAATCACACGCAGTATAAAATACGGCGTTGAGCGCTCGTTTATCGAGTCTGTTGTTAAAGGCTCAAAGAAGGCGGTTGAAGCCGCACTTGCAGATATGACAACGGGCAGTCTTTATTATTCACAGATGGAGATTGATGGCTATGTTCACGACAGAACAGCTCCAATTTCTCTTGATAAAAACATCTATAAGCTTGAATTCGTGCCTGCTGACAGCGACAAAACTCCCACAATCATCGCAACCTTCGGTTGCCATCCTGAATCTGCAAGCTACGACTGGGCAAACGCAGACCCTGACAAACTTCTTTCTTTTGATAAAAAATTTACCGCAGATTTCATCTGGTACGCAGAAAAAGTTATGAATTCCGCAGGATACAATTTCATTTTTATTCAGGGCAATGTTTCAACCGTTACATCTTCCAGACACTATTCGGGCGACGGACTTGAACAGACGGCACATTATTCCGCAGTGCGTTACGGCTACGAAATCGGCTATATTCTGCTTGGTATGAATATGACCGAAAACGAGAGAATTGCCCTTAACGAAAAAACGGGCGACAGAATGGGTATTGCGGAGTTTAACGGCGGTTACGACTACACCATATGGTATGATGGTCTTGAAACCGTTGCCGCAAAAGAAGTGAAGCCGGTTCTCAACATAAGAAACAAACAGTTCACCGTAAAAATCGATAACAACATCATCGTTCTTCTCGGTAAAACCTCCGTTGCGGATAATTTTGTTCTTAAAGATAATTGGGGCGGATACTATACTGTTTCAGAAGTCGGATATCTTGAAATCGGCGACGATATGAAGGTTTATATGAGCCCCGGCGAAACCTTCGGCGAGCTTGTTTACGGCGGAAAGGGCGCAGATGGCTTTGAGCTTGCTCCCGTAAGAGAATATACGGGCGAAGATATTATCGTTATGGACCTTATGAACGATGCGGCAGGCTATGTTGCAAACCCTGCAAATTACTGCCTTGCAGGTATTCAGTATAACGAAAACAGCGGAGAATACGACAGCGATACCTGGTGCCTTATCTCCTACGGCAAGAATTCCGCAACAACATTCATCTCAAATTTCTATAAAATTTATGAAAGCATAAGATAAGCCTATGAAAAATAAAAAACCAAAGATATATACTATAGCCACAGCACATCTTGACACCTCGTGGCTCTGGACTTTTGAGCAGACAATCGAAAAATATATTCCCGATACGCTGAAAAAGAATTTTGAACTGCTTGAAAAATATCCCGAATATAAATTCAATTTTGAGGGCAGCTACAGATATGAACTCGTCAGAGAATACTACCCCGAAGAATACGAAAAACTGAAAAAATACATAGCAGAGGGAAGATGGAATCCCTGCGGCGCGTGCTATGAAAACGGAGATGTTAACATTCCCTCACCGGAGGCTCTTATCCGCAACATTCTTTACGGAAACGGATTTTTCAGAAAAGAATTCGGCATAGAGTCAAACGATATTTTCTTGCCTGACTGCTTCGGTTTCGGTAAGGCTCTGCCGACGGTTGCGGCTCATTCGGGGCTTACGGGTTTCTCAACGGGAAAGCTTTTCTGGGGAAGCTCCGTACCGATTCCGTTTGATATCGGAAAATGGATTGGTGCCGACGGTAACGGAATATGGGCATCTCTTATGCCTTTTTCCTACACAACAGCGTTCGGAAAAATGAGCAGGGCACGCAGAGTGCTTGGAAATCTCGAAAATAATAAAAAGAAAAATCTTCCCGAAATCACCTTTGCATATCACGGAATCGGTGACAGAGGCGGTTCACCGCATAAATCTTCGGTCAGGAATGTGGTGAACGCGCAGAGAATCAACGAAAAATCCGCAACGGAAGTTTATTCCGCAACAACACGTGAGTTTTTTGATATTTTTGAGGCTATGTCCGTGGAAGTAAAAAAATCAATGCCCGTTTATGACGGAGAATTTCTGCTCACCGCCCACGGTGCAGGCAGTTACACCTCAAGAACGGTAACAAAGCGTTGGAACAGAAGATGCGAGCTTCTTGCCGATGCCGCCGAAAGATTTTTGTCCGCCGCATTCATAAACGGATTTTCGAAATATCCTCAATACGGTATTGACAGTGCGTGGAAAAAGGTTATTTCCCATCATTTCCACGATGACATAACGGGAACGTCCTTTGAGGAATGCTACAAAAGAAGCCACAACGATTATGTTCAGGCTATGAACACTTTTTCGGCAGAATATACCGCCGCCTGCAAATCGGTTTCGGAGCAGCTTGACACCTCGTTTTCAGAGGGGATACCCGTTGTTGTTTCAAATCCGCTTCAGAGTGCATCGTCAAGAAAAGAGGCGGTAAGGGTTACCGTTAACAGTAATTCGGATTTCTTCCGTGTTTATGACAAAAACGGTGAGGAAGTAGCATCGCAGACTCGGATAATCGGCAATAATAAAAGAGAAATTGCGTTTATTGCAGATGCTCCTTCCTGCGGACTTGCGGTTTATGATTTGCGTGAATCGTCGGAAAAAAGCTTGGTTTCAACGGAGCTTAAAATAACCGAAAAAGGTATTGAAAACAAAAATCTTGCGGTAAAAATCGATGAAAACGGTGATATTTGCAGTATTTTTGATAAAAAACTCGGCAAAGAGCTTCTCAACAGACCGATAAGGCTCGCAGTATTCAATAATACACACAGCTTTGATTGGCCTGCGTGGGAGGTCAAGTACGATGATCTTTGCGAAAAGCCTTATATGTATGCAGGGAATCCCGAAATTAAAGTAAAAGATAACGGTGCGGCTGTCTGCTCACTTGAAATCAAGAAAACTGCAGGCAAATCTGTATTCACACAAATTGTTTCGCTTGACTGCGAAAGCGAATATGTTTCCGTTTATAATGAAAATGATTGGCGTGAGGAAGCATCACTTCTGAAAGCGGAATTCGGCTTTACTGCTGAAAATGAAAATGCAAATTACGATATCGGAATCGGATACACAAAAAGGGGCACAAACACCGAAAAGCTTTATGAGGTGCCTGCACAGAAATGGGCAGATGTTACCGACCAAAGCGGAGAATACGGTGTTTCGGTTTTCAGCGATTCAAGAGTCGGATGGGATAAACCCGACAGCTCAACCTTAAGACTCACTCTTGTTCACACACCGATGGCAAATTACCGCTGGGAATGCTCACAGCACGTTATGGATATGGGGCTTAACCGCTATTCGTTTGCAGTAGCGGGTCATTCGGGCAATCCCGAAAAAGTTACCGCCCTTGCGGATGCATTCTGTCAGCCTATGCATACCTTTATCACCGAAAAGCACCAAGGCACTCTCGGGAAAGATTATTCGTTTGTAAAGCTGAATAACGATTCGGTCAGGATTACTGCTGTTAAAAAAGCGCAGGATTCGGATGAAATAATTCTTCGTGTTGCGGAGTGTTCGGGCATTGACCAAAGCGGAGTTGAAGTGGAATTTTCAAAAGCGATATCCGAAGCATACGAAATCCGAGGTGACGAAACCGTTATCGGCAAAACAGAAGTAACCGAGGGCAGGCTTCAACTTAATATTAAGCATAACGAAATAAGAAGCTTTGCGGTAACATTCAACAACAAGAATTCCGTCTCCTGCGGGGATGCGGTTGCTTTGAATTACAACGCAACGGGCATAACCGATGACGCAAACCGTCATAAATCAACTCTCGCAAAAGGAATTTCAATTCCTCGTGAAATTCTGCCCGAAAAGTTGCTTTTTGCAGGGGTTGAATATTCATTTTCAGCCGAAGAAAAAAACTGCGTTGTATGTGACGGCGGTGAAATTGAGGTCGGCGAAGGGTACGAAAGTATTCATCTGCTTATTGCATCTCTTAACGGTGATAAGAAAATTGCCTTTGAATGCGGAAACAAAACCACAGAAGTTACCGTGCCCGATTGCTTTGAGGCCCTCGGTCGATGGGATTTTATGATGCAAAAGGAAACGGGCTATATAAAACCTGTTCCGCAGGCACTCACTTTAACGCATACCCACGAAAAAAACCGCAATATGACCGCAAAGCAATTCTATATTTTCGATGCGGAAATACCCCTTGAGGGTGAGGTTAAAATCAAACTTCCCGTTGATGAGGAAATTGTGATTTTTGCTGCAACCGCAGTTAAAAAGAAATCGGTATTCTCAAAGGGAAATGCCCATTTCGATACTCTTGAAAAAAGAGAATTCGACTATGAGTTTTCGGATTATGCAGTGAAGCATATGAATCGAAACACGGTTGAAAAGTTCCTCGATAAATTTATCGACAGAACGTATGCGATAAGCGTGAAAATCGGAGAATTTCATAACAAATATGCATTCGACGAGCTTTATTATATTCTCAGGAATCTGTCGGATAAAGCAAAATATAAAAAGAAGGCTGAGAGTATTATAAACAGCCGCAAACAATAAATAACAACGGAGGAGAAAAATATGGAAAAAAAGCCTGATTCTCAGTCAAACTCAAAAGCCTTTGAACAGCTCCGTCATATGCAGCAGCAGCGAGATGAAAAATCTGCGGCTTCAAAAACGCAGGACCGCCGTTATGTTGGCGCGAAAGAATCCATCGGCTTTGTAATATGGGATGCCGCACAGAGCTTTAATATCAACATATTTTCCAGCCGTTTTATAACGAGTATTGTAGGTGTTGACCTCGGTTTGCAGACTGTTGTAAACACAATCAACAGCGTGTGGGATATCGTTAATGATATCTTTTTCGGTGCGGTTGTTGATAAAACCCGTACCCGATGGGGCAAATTCAGACCCTATCTTCTTTTCCTTGCAATTCCGGGATGTATCCTTACTTGCCTTTATTGGCTTATGCCCCATTTGTTTGAAGGTACAACACAGACGGATATAACAAAGCTCGCTTTTTATCTTATTCTGACGATTGCACGCGAAGGTATTACAACCTTCCAGACCATTTCAAGAACGGGTCTTATGTCTACAATCACTCCGCATCCGAATGACAGAACAAGGCTCATTACTCTTGCAAACTTTGCTTCGGGATTCTTCGGTGAAAAACTTCCCGAGCAGGCTGTGACAATTCTTATCGATGTTCTCAGGAGTATGTATCTCCACGATGCGGGCAAGCTTGCGAAGGCATACACAAATCTGTTTGTGGGAATGGGTGTTTTCACCACCGTTGCTTCAAGCGCATCCTCATTCTGGTTCTTCTATAATACCGAAGAAAGAGTTATGCAGTCGATAAAATCACCGAGCGTTCTTATGTCGATAAAATCTGTTATAAGCAACAAACCGCTTCTGCTGATAACTCTTTCCGATTTCCTCAGCGGCTTTGCAATCAAAGGCAGTGAGGACGATTATTATACCGACGTTCTTCATTTCTCGTCAATGACCCTTGTTGCAGGTATTCCTGCCGCACCCATAAGCCCTGCCAGCTATGCTTGGGTACCCTGGATGAGAAGGCGTTTTTCAAGCCGCCTGCTCTATATCCTTGCCAAAGAAATCGGCAATATTCTCTATATTCCCGTGTTCCTTTTCGGCTGTATCGGTATGAAGAAGGATTATTCGGGCGGTATGTATCAGAAGGTGGTTCCTATGGGCTTTGCAATGGCTCTTTGGGAGATTATTTGGACTCTTTTCTTCGGACTTAAATCCGTTATCGGAACAGAGATGTATAACGAAGCGATGGACTACTGCGAATGGAAAAACGGCTATCGCACAGAGGCGATGGCATCCGTTGCAAAAGGCATAGCCGCTAAAATTTCATCAAACACAAGCGCGGTCGTTACCACGGCAATCAAGAAGATGATTGGATATGAAGCAAACGCATTCAGAATGGGCACTGAGCAGACGGATAAGGTTAAATTCTTCCTTTTTGCAATGTTTACCATTATCCCCGCCGTTACAGGCTCACTTGGAATTATCCCTATGCTTTTCTATGACCTTAACAATGATAAAAAAGAAAAAATGTATGCCGAGCTTCTTGAACGCCGCAAGCTTATGAGCGATGCAGTTGAGAGCGATGATGAAAAAATGCTTGAGCTTGCCGTCAATGCCCAGATAAATGTCGGTAAATGACCTCAGAAGAGGAGAGAAATATGGAAATAAGATATATCAAAGACAGCGAAGCAGCTGATTATCAGCGTGTTTCGGCGGCATCATTCATATGGAAATTCGATGCGGAGAAGGACAGCACCGTTGATATACCTGTCCTTGCGGCATTTGAAAATGGTAAGCTGATTGCAGGGGTTGAGGTGTTTGATTTCAGGGCGAATTACTGCGGCAACTTCCTAAATTCAATCATCGTCAGCGGTGTTTGCAGTCTGCCCGATTGCCGAGAAATGGGCGTCATTAGGGAGATTATGAAAAAAATCGGCGAAACTGCAGTTGAAAACGACTGGGTTCTCGGCTTTTTGCATCCTTTTTCGATTTCATACTATGAAAAATTCGGCTATGCAAATCTTAACCGTATGTTTGCGATAAAGGTTCCGTTTGAAAACCTTAAACATATTCCGCGCAGCACCGATGTTGTTCTTTATACGGGCGAACAGTTTGAAGAACTCAGTAAACTCCATAAAAAATGTGCTTTGAGAGAAAATCTGATGACTCTGCGTGAGGAAAAAAAGCATTTCTGCGA